>JBFWSD010000456.1:0-5918 GCA_050248575.1 Gemmataceae bacterium | reverse complement strand
GAGCGTGACATGGCGATCGTTGCCCCGCTCCTGACCGAAAGTGAGGGCCGCACCAGTCCGGGCTATCGCAAGCTGACGGTTGCCGACCCGAAATGGACGTTCGTGCCCGGCAAGGCGCCTGCGGGCTTGATCCCCGATATGTGGGACAGCCCGCGCGGCTACGTCTATCTGCCCGGGCTGAAACGCATTCTGTTCGTGAAACAGGAATGGTCGTATTCGCCCAAGCGCAAGCCGGTGAGTGGCTGGCTGCTCGACCCAGCGGACGCTTCCTGGGAACCGCTACTGGATTCGCTCTCCATGAGCGACGCGAGTCGTGACTTCCATCCTGTCGCCTGCAAGGACGGGCTGCGCCTGCCGATCTGGGGCGCGGTCTGTTACGACCCGCTTAACAAGGAAGCAGTCAGCTTCGGGGGCAACGGCACCTGGGGCCGCGTCGGCAGGGAGAAAGAAAGGCTCGCGGCCGGCGACTGGTTCTTCGATGAACAGGCCCATCGCATTCGCCGTGTGCTCCCCGCAGAGAAGATGCTGCCCGCGGCGCGCAAGTGGTATCCGGGCCACTGCGGCACCTGGATTTTTTCCGAGTCCGAGAAAAAGTGGGCAGCCCTGCCGCAACCGCTCGGTCAGCAACCGGGCGGTCGGATCCTGCCCGGCATGGCCTATGACGCTGACGCGCAGAAGATCGTACTGTTCGGTGGCGACGATCTGACCCGCTGCCTGGGCGACACCTGGGTTTACGACTGCAAGACCCGCACCTGGAGTGAGCAGCATCCGAAGTCCGCTCCCGAACCTCGCGCCGGCCATGCCCTCATCTATGTGCCCGATCAACAAGTGATCTTGCTGGCAGGGGGCTACGCCGGCGGCTGGGTGCCGCGCAAGGATGTCTGGTCCTACGACATTCGGAAGAATGAGTGGATCAAGCTGGGACTCGAACTTCCCGTTGCCGCGCCATGCCTCCGGTGGCTACGACGCAAAACGAAAACAAATCGTGCTGGCAGCGTATCCTGCCACGCGCGGCAACAAGACGCTGCCCGTGTACACGCTGAAGCTCGACCTGGCGAAGGTTGCGAAGGTGCCCGCCGAGGCAAGCGATCCGAAGCTGGCCTTCCACTGCAAAGGGAAACGCTGGTACTCCGATTTGCCCGACGAGTGGCTCGCGGGCAGCGGCATTCCGGAGAAACGGGAGACCGTGCTGGCACAGCTCAAGTCACTGCCCGCAAATGCCTGGCACGACATGAATCCGCCCAAGAAAGCGCGCGAGCGCACCTGGGGCATCTATCTCTACGATCCGAAAACGCATACAGGCTTTGCCTGGGGCGGCGGCCATTCCGGCTATCCCGGCGCCGAGATCACCGAGTATCACCTGCCGATCAACCGCTGGGTTGGCATGGCCGACCCAACCAACTACAACCCGGTCTGGCTGCACGGCATGGTCGGCGGGCCTCCCGGTGTGAGCTTCGGAGGCTGGTCGCTCTTGCCCAGCCACGCCCGCAAGAGCTACGGGATCGACCCGCTCACCAGCTCGATCATTACCTATGCCGGCGATGTATACAGCATCAAGCACCGCCAGTTCGTGAACCACATCGGCGAGTTTCCGATCGACTGGGGCGGCCCGAGTCACCAGGTGGCTTACGCGACCGCTCCGCACGGCCTGTACGGCTTTGCGTCCACCTATGGCAGCAAAGGGGTGGGCTGGCTATGCAAGGCCAACGTCGCCGCCGGCACCTGGGACGTGGTCTCCAAGGAAGGGCCAGGCGGGCACCACGAGTACGACTTCCTCGTCCACGATTCCCGCCGCGATCGGCTGCTCTGCTTCAAGCACAAGACCGCCGACCTCTGGGTATTTGACTTCAAGACCAAGAAATGGAGCCAGGAAGAAGCCGCGGGCAAGCAGCCCGCCGTGCTGATGGGCTGTGGCACCTACATTCCGGAGATGGATGCCGTGCTTACCATGTTCCCGGACCAGCCCAAGGGGGCAGAGAAGCTCTTCTTCTACAAATGCAGCGAGCGCAAGTGGTACACGGCCCCGAGTGGCGGCGACCCCTTCCGCGGCGTCAACTCGCACAAGGACTACTCGCCCACCTACGATCCCGAGTTGGGAATCGTCGTCCGCATCACGCAGTGCGGCTTTGCCCAGCACGTCAACGTGCACGTGATGCGGCTGGAACCGGCCAAGCTGAAATTGACGCCGATCGAATAAGTACCGCGCCTACTATCGGAGAACTTCCATGAAGCAGCTGGCAGCTTTGCTCCTCACAGCCTTGCTCGTGAACCTGACCGCGGCCCAGGAGAACAAACCCATTCCCGGCATCGGGCCGAAAGGTGAGGTCGCCAAGGTCCAGACGGGCTTCAAGTTCACCGAAGGGCCGGCGGCCGACGTGCGCGGCAATGTCTTCTTCAGCGACATTCCCAACAACCGCATTCACAAGCTCGACGCTGCGGGCAAACTCTCCACTGCCCTGGAAGACAGTGAAGGAGCCAACGGCCTGATGTTCGACAAGGAGGGCCGGCTCGTCGCTTGCCTGGGCCGCGGGCACAAGGTCGTTGCCATCGACCTGGAAAGCAAAAAGCAGACGGTGCTGGCCGACGAGTGCGAAGGCAAACCGCTGGGCGGTCCCAACGACCTGGTCATCGACAAGTCGGGAGGCATCTACTTCACCGATCCAGGTTCTGGCTCGGTCTATTATGCCAAGGGCAGCCCGAAGGCGACGCGCGTGCTGCGCGATCTGCCCAGGCCCAACGGCGTGATCCTCTCGCCGGATGAGAAGACGCTGATCGTGTTGCCCTCGGGATCGGCAGATGTGCTGGCCTACCCGGTGGAGGAACCGGGCAAGCTCGGCGCGGCCAAGGTGCTCTGCCAGCTCGAGCAGAATCCCAAGCAGCCCGGCCGCAAAGGGGGCGACGGTCTGACCATCGACACCAAGGGCAATCTCTATCTGACCAAGCCTTCGCTCAAGGCGATCCAGGTGGTCAGCCCGGAAGGCAAGACTCTCGGGCTCATCTACTTCCCCGAAGATCCAGCCAACTGCACCTTCGGCGGGCCCGACCGCAACACGTTGTACGTTACGGCCCAGACTTCGCTGTACGCGGTGAAGATGGAAGCGGTCGGCCATCGCTTTGCCGTGGCGGCCGGGCCGCTGCCCGAGGGCTGGGATTATGCGGCAGCGATGAAGAAGGTTGCGGCCCGCTTCAAGGGGAAGGAAGGAGTCGTCCTGCACGTGGGCGGCTCCATGACCATCGCCAACCCGTACACCGAATGGGCCCGCAAGGGCAAGGGCAAGACCGAAGACGACCTTGCCATCCTCAAGTGGATGCACGCGGGCGCCAACGACAAGAGCGATGGCTGGTGGCTATGCCGCACCGAGCTGGAACACTATCGCGCCTACACATCCGAGAGCGGGCTGGAATCTCCCATGCTGCACGCCGGCGGCAAGCGCGGGCTGCCCCCCCTCAAAAAGTTGCTCGAGGATTTTCAGCCGCGCATCGTGATCTTCGAAGTCGGCATCTACGACGTGGAGAACAATCGCTCGGAGGCGGAATATCGCAAGCACATGGCCGCGGCCTTCGATCTGGTGCTCAACCAGGGCGCCATTCCGGTGATGACCACGATCCCGCCCTTCAAGGCCCAGCTCGAACGGACGAAGCAGTTCAATGTTGCCCTGCGTGAGCTGGCCCGCGAACGGGGCATGCCCCTCATCGACCTGGAACGCGAAGTTTTCGCGCGCCGTCCGGACGACTGGTACAACACGCTGGTGAACCGCATCCACATGACCGCGGGCAACTGCTCCGTCGAACCCGGCCCGGAGAATCTCGCCAAGAGCGGCTACCTCTTGCGGGGCTGGCTCACCGTGCGCAAGATCAGCGAGATCAAGCAACGTGTTCTCGATTGATGCCCCGCATGCTCGAGTCTTTGCCCTTTCCGCTGGCAACCGAACAAGCGCGCGGCATAATGAGCCTGGTTCCTGCACTCCTCGATCCAATGTGGAGAGATTGCCATGGCACGCGCGATGCTGGGCTGCCTGATTGCTTCGTTGTTAGCGGCCTCCGGCCCGGCCCAGGTGCGGGTCACGCCCAAATCGGCCAAGGGGGGCGAAAAACAGGGCGAGCCCTGGGCCGAGGTGCCCGCTTCCTTCCAGCAGATGCTGAAGAAGGACATTCCAAACTGGCCCGTGCCGACCGATCTGGAGAAGTGGCAGAAGACCGATCGCGCCAAGACGCGCGCCATCCTGCTCGAATGCCTGGGCGAACTGCCGCCTCGCCCCGATCCGAAGAACGTGAAGGTCGTGTCGCGCGAAGACAAGGGCGACTACATCCTCGAGAACATCGAATTCCACAATGGCGTCGACATGGTGGTGCCCGGCATCATCCTGATCCCGAAGAACCGCGTGGGCAAGGTGCCAGCCATTGTCGGCTTGCACGGGCACGGCAGCAGCAAGAACAGCATCTGCACCGACGCGAAATCAAGCCAGTACATCGGCCCGGAACTGGTCAAGAAGGGCTACGTGGTCGCTGCCATCGACGCTTACTTTAACGGTGACCGCATCGGTAAGGGGCCGGCGGGAAAGCTCGATAACAAGAGCGGGCAAGAATCCAGCCTGTTCAAGCTCAACCTGTGGCTGGGCCGCACGCTGTGGGGCATGATGCTGCGCGACGAGCAATGCCTGCTCGATTACCTGGAAACCCGCCCGGAAGTCGACAAAGACCGGATTGGTGTGACCGGCATGAGCATGGGCTGTACCCGCAGCTGGTGGCTCGCCGCCATCGACGAGCGCGTCAAGGCCCTGGTGGGCGTGGCCTGCTTCACGCGCTACTCCGAGTTGCTGGCACACGGCAATCTGCGCAAGCACGGCATTTATTACTTCGTGCCCGGCGTGTTCAAGCACTTCGACGCCGAAGCGATCTATGCCCTGTCCGCGCCGCGGCCCATGCTGATGCTCTCCGGCGATCAAGACGGTGGCGCTCCCACCGACGGCGTCGTTGTCCTCGAGAAGAAACTGGGCCAGGTCTACAAGCTTCATGGGGTGCCCGACAACTTCCGCAGCGTCGTCTACAAGGACACGGGCCACGAGTATCTGCCCGAAATGCACGCCGAGATGGTGCAATGGTTCGAGAAGTACCTGCCCGTGAAGAAGTGAAACGGGCTGGTGGGTGACGAAATGATAAGGAGAGGGGCAAGATGATTCGAACCGCAATGAGCGCCGTCTTCCTGGCACTGCTCAGTTTGCCCGCCCTGGGGGCCGAACCCGAACGCCCGCCGAACTTCGTCGTCGTGCTGGCCGACGATAAGTATTAGAACACCGACGCCGAAGCCAGAAATCACAGGAAAACACCGAGACAACCGGCCATTTCGTGTGTTTCTCGAATTGCGAAGAATTGGGTGAAATTCACGGGGATTCAGTGCAATTAACTACATTTTGCTACACTCAAGCCTTCGGCGCTTTGTCGTCGTGTTTCGGGAATTTTTCCCCGATTCTCTGTTGTCGGATCCCCTGAACGGGGCTCAGGTGTATAATAGGTCCGTGTCTTCGTCGACATGCAGGAAGCGCAGGCAGGCAAGATGCCCACCCACCTCGATTCGCACCAGAATCCCTGCCAGCTCCAAGCTTCGTCGGAGTCCATGTGGACATGGACCGGGGATTGATTGGTCGAGGGATGACATGCTTCAGAATCTCGTTGCCCGGCACGTCGATGCGCGAGTTCGTTCGCGCGGCCAAGCCTATCATGCCAGCGGTGCCGTGACTGTCTTGAACGGCAACTCCGCGCAGGTCCAGGCGCTGGTCAAGGGGAACGATGCCTACCTGGTTACGCTGCGGCGCCGAGGGAATCGTCTGCGGGCGTGGTGTACTTGTCCGTATTGCGACGAGAACCTCGAGGTGTGCAAGCACATCTGGGCCACGCTGCTGGCCGCGGAGAAATGCCGC
>JBFWSD010000455.1:0-5925 GCA_050248575.1 Gemmataceae bacterium | reverse complement strand
CTCGCACAAGACCCGACGCCTCTGCTTGTGCGGCGACACTTCGTAATCAGGATCGGCGATGGGCACCAGCCCCGCGATCTTTTCCAGCTCTATGATGCTGCTGACAATTCCGGTGAAGACCAGCCGATCGTTCGTTTCAATCACGTCGTCAGGGCCGACTGGTGCAAGCGTTCGGCCGTCCCGATCGATCTCGATCAAGAACAGACCTGGTAATTGCCTGAGGCCCGCTGTTGACACGCTCTGGCCCACCAACCGGCAGCCCGGCTGCACGAGCATCTCGGCCAGGTATTCGCGGCGTGACTCGCCGAGTTGCTCGAATAACTCCTTGCGTTCGGGCAACAGCATTCGGCCAAAGATCAGCAGGTAGCCGAAGCCGATCATCGCATACGGCAGACCGACCGCGCCGATCTCGAACAGACTCATGCCAGGCAGACCGTTCTGGATCATGAGGCCGTTGACGATCAGATTGGTTGAAGTCCCGATCAGTGTGCAGGTGCCACCCAAGATTGCGAGATAGGACAGTGGGATCAGCAATCGCGACGGTGATACCTGGTTGCGCCGGCACCAGTCCATGACCACCGGCACAAACATCCCCACGATGGGCGTGTTGTTCAGGAATGCCGACAGCGGCAGCACGACACTGGCCAGCCGGGTCAGCGCGCCCTTCTCTGACTTCGCCCGGCCAAGCACGTGGTGCCCGACGTAATCGAGCACCCCGGTCTCTCGCAAGCCAGCCACGACGACGAACAGCACCGCTACCGTCAGCATACCGGCATTGGAGAACCCCGCAAAGGCCTCGGTTGGCGTGATGATCCCCAGCAAGGCCAGGACCGAGGTGGCTGCCAGGAACAGGATGTCAGGGCCTGCGATGTTTCGCACCAGTCCGACGAAGAGCAGCGTAACGATGCCCAGCGTCAGCCAAGCTTCCATGCTCAGCGCTTCGAGAATGCTCATCGAAATCACTCCAGAAAAAGAAAGGGCTGGAAGCCCGCACTTCCAGCCCTTTCGTGTGCCAGCCATCGGCAATGCTAAGGCTCCGGACAGGGAGGCCTCAGCGTCACGAAAAGACTGTTCCTCAATCGGCAACAACAACAAGGCATGAGCGGCAAGCGCATGACCAAATCTCCTCCACATGGTCCAGCAAATAAAAAAGGCCCGGGAATCTCATCCCAGGCCTTCGACGTTTTGGCTTTGAAGTCGGCTCAAGCCGGCTTGCTCGGTCCACCACGTATCGTCGCCAGGGACAACCTCCGCGTCCGGCAACAACAGCAACAGGTAGAAGTCCGAGTTGATCTCATGCGGACATTATCGCCCAACTCACACTGAAATCTCCAACAAAACACAGTATTCCAGGATCTCGGTGGCCCTAGTTCAGACCTCCACTGAAGGGCCACTCTCCATGCGTCCCAGCCGAATTTCCTGGCTCTCCGCATTACCTAGGAGCACTTGCATATCGGCAGTGCACATCTGATATCCGGGTAGTTCGTTCATGACTTGGCGAAACGAGCGCTCGCGCACAAGTTGAATGACGGACTGGATTCGCGGGTCCTGGGTCTCACTTGCGGGGAAGCAGACATCGTAGAATTCGTCGCGAACGGGCAGGAAGTCGAGATCGGCCTGAGCGCTGACGTAGCGGACGCAAACCCCGGCATCGGCCCAACCAGAGCGAACCGCCTCGGCAACGCCAAAATGATCGCGAGCGAATCTCCGGAGCTTGCAGCGTGCTGGCAAGAGTTCATCGAGGCACTGTCTGGCCGCCGAGCCTGGTTCGCGGCCCACCCAGCGCAACCTCGACTTCAAGGCCGAGCTAACTGAACGAAGGCCCAGTGCGCGGCCGAGAGCGATCCCTTCCTGCCAGCGTGCCAGCCGCAAGAGCGAGTAGCCATTGCCCAGACTGGCGACGACGGCTGCGGCATTGCTGTCCAGTCTTTCTGCCGTGGCGAAATGCAGCCCGGCGATGTGCACGAGGCCATCGCCAAGGAGCTTCAGGCTCTGGCTGCTCGAGCGAGACAGGACGAGCAAGCGAATGCCGAATTGTTGCCAGAGCGGTCCCGCCAGCAAGCCTGCCGCAGGATCGCAACTGGCCAGCACAAGTGTACGGTCCGGCAGAGCGTGCGGGTGCTCGATGAAGCGGCCATCGACCAAGCAGCCATCGTGAGCCAGCGGACTGACCATTTCTACAGGGTAGCGCAGCAAACGATCGCGGACCTGTGCGAGCCAGTAGCGACATGGTTCACGCGAAGGGGTCCACGCCCAGTCACTACAGCCGACAGGGGGCTTTGGCTTGGCGAACAGCAGCTCAACACTTGACTCCAGGGCATGGGCAAGACTCAGGGCTGCGGCCACCGAAGGTAGCAGGCGGGCATTCTCAATGGCACTGACGGCCGCTCGAGAGATGCCTGCGCGCTCGGCCAAATCGGCCTGCGACCAGCCGCGCCGTTGCCGCTCCTCTTTGAGCCGGTTTTCTGGTTGCTTCGCGGATGACATGATCATAGCATTGTGCGCCAGCAACGTATCAGCCGCAATCCCAAAGTGGAAAGGACGTGCCCCATAACTCGCTCTCATCACGGGCCGAACTCGGCATTGCGTGCCCATGCGGCCACCAACTCAGGCTACTATCCCGATAACTGGGACAGCCTGCTGTTGTCATCGAGCGGGGCAGGCAACGACGTGCAGCCTTTGAATATCCTTCCAGCGGATCTGACTCGCAAGGTGGGCGCGGACTCATTGAATGCAGCCGCCGTCAGCACTTCGAATCGCGGCGGCATCACCACCGTGCGTCATGTGAGCGGCACGTTGGGCTATGACATGCCGAAACTTCTTCTCTGCTTGCTGCTGATCGCATCACCGCCTGTGCGCGCCGCCGGAACGGAGCCCGAGCCTGTGGCGCTCAAGGCTCATCGCGACACCATCACCTGCGTGGTGTTCGCGCCGGATGGCAAGAACCTGGCCTCGGGCAGCAAGAACGGCACCGCCATCCTCTGGGACCTGGCCACCGGCAAACCGCGTTTCACTTTGCCGGGCCACAAGGACATGGTCACGGCCCTGGCCTTCGCACCAGACGGCAAGACCCTTGCTTCCGCCAGCCATGCTGACGACATCTTGCTCTGGTCCGTCACCAGCGGTGAACGGACCGGCGTTCTTGAAGGCCACGCGAAGGACATTCGTGGCATTGAGTTCAGCCCGGACGGCAAGATCCTTGCCTCCGCGGGCGTAGATGAGACGGTGCGGCTCTGGGACTGGTCTGCGGGCAAAGAGATCGCCTGCCTAAAAGGACACACAGCCGAGGTCAACGTCGTAGTGTTCAGTCCGGATGGCAAGAAGCTGGCCTCGGGCGGATTCGACAAGACGATCAAGCAGTGGGACGTTGCCAGCCGCAAACTCGACAGGACGCTGCAAGGGCACACGGGGCTCGCCTGGCGCGATCGCACGAGTCCCAAGCTAGCGCAAGCCGCCTACGACGAACGCGAGTTGCCCAGCGGCCATCTCGATACCAAGCGTCTCGCGATCCTGGCTGATGCGCTTGAAGAAGCGGGTTGCACGAACGAAAATGTACTGGCCCATTTGCGAGGCGCGGGACCGCATGTGCGCGGGTGTTGGCCCGTCGACTTGCTGCTGGAGAGGGAGTGACCGACAAACGCCGAAATTCTGACGGAGCCACCGAACGATGCGGTCCATTGATGATGATGAGCAGGCTGTTGAGCAATTTGTCCGCGAAGCATCCAGTGCCGAAGCGGTCTGGGGGATCCAAACCCCTCATGGCTTTGCCGTTCTTCCAGCAGATTGCGAATACGCCAGTATCGCCATCCTCTTCTGGTCCAGTGAGCAAGCCGCTGCGACTGCTGCCCACCAGTTCAACGAAGGCGGTTCGGCCGCGGAGCGCATGACCTTCTCATGATCCGAGTCTGTGCGCGGGATATACTACCATGACGGAGAACCCAGCCGTATCCCGCTGTTCGATTTCCTGTAGTACGCGGGCAAGTTCAGCGATGTCGAGTTCGCCACCTGGACCACGGTAGCGCGCGTTTTGCTCAACCTGGATGAGTTCATCACGAGGGAGTGAGCCATGAAGTATGTACTGGCCTTGTTACTGGCGTGTTGCTCGGTTGGCCTGCTCCGCGCCGATGCGGACGGGGCCCCCATCGAACGACTGATCCGCCAGCTGGGCAGCGACGACTTTGGCACGCGGGAAGAGGCGATGCGGCAACTGGCCAAGATCGGCAGCCCGGCACTCGTGCCGCTGCGCAAGGCTGCCGCCGACCATGGCGACGCCGAGATCCGCAAACGCGCCAGCGAACTGGTGGAAAAGATCGAGCTCGCCGATCCCGTGCTGGGCCAGAAACGCCGCCACATCGCCGCGCTGGTGCAACGCATGGGCAACGCCAGCTTCAAGGTGCGCGAGGCCGCCATGAGCGAACTCGCCAAGCTCGACAAGCAAGACTTGCCACTGCTGGAAAAACTGGCCCGGCAACCACGAGAACTCGAAGTCCAACGCCGCCTGCAGAAGGTCATCGCCACGATCAAGCAACGCTGACTTACGGGCGAAAGGAGTAATCATGAAGTATTGCCTGAACCTGTCTCTCGTGCTGGTGCTGGTCGCCGCAGCGCATGGAGAAGTAACGAAGCCCAGAGATTGAGAAGCTGATCACCCAATGACGCCCGGATGAAGGATGTCCCGTTCGATGAGTTGATCGTGAAAGGGCAGCAGACTTCCAGGCTGGAAGCAGGCCAGGCACGGAAAAACGTGGTCGAGGCGGTCGTTCCCGGCATTTAGTTCAGAAAGGGCAAGCTTGACTAGCTCGCCGATTTGTTCCTTGTCCAGAGATTTGTACGTCTGCCGTGCTTCCCGCTGGCTGGCGTCCAGGTCATCGAAGCGAACTGTCTCGTGGTAAGTCTTCAGACGTTGCACGGCGTCAGGCGTTTTCATCCGTCTAGCCTCGTTACTTGATTCCCGCTAATTGCGGAGCCATAGAATCCGGCTCACCTTGGTATCCCAGCGACGGCAGGACCGTTGCTATTCTTCGAGCGAATGCCTGAAGTTCGAGGAACGAAATTTCTATTGCATCGTGAAGCTCGTCGGGGGGGACCGCCCAACGGTCGCTCGGGCGGGTGGATTCGGTCGGTTCGCTCATGACGAGCCAGGGCGATTCGTAGCGCACTGAGAGCCACGGATGGCCGATCCACAACTGGTGCCAATCATTGCCACGGTGCAGGTCGCCTGCCAGGCCGCCAACCTGAACGACGCTGCCGTCCTTTTCGTCTCCATGGAGCAATCAAAGAACGAACTCCGCGCCAAGTACCTGGCACGGCACTCGAAGATCCAGTACCGCCACCTTCTGCGCGGGCATCTCCGTGCAGACGACAGCATCAATTGCGAGAAGCTCGTTGAAGCTTTCAAGGACTACGCATTGATCGCGCGCAAGTTCAAGATCATCGAGGGGGACGATTGCCGGATGAGGTGGGGATGCGACGAAGGCCGACGGCGGTTTCATTCTTGGTCGCCGTCCCGATCGCGGCGGGAGCGATAGGAGCGTCCCTGGAACTTCAGGACGATGGCGCCGTCGACGAGGCGATCGAGCAGGGCCATGGCGAGAGGTGGGTCGCCGAGGTAGTCGTCGATCTGCACTACCCGGGCACTCAGCGTCCGCATGCCAGCCAGCGGCGCCGCCGCCCGCCGCTTGAAACCATCGATCAGTTCAGGCTTCTCGTCGCGCAGGCACACCACCACCGGCGACAGCTGCCCGTAGCGGCGTAGCGATCGCGCCATCGCCTCCTCGGCTGCTGGATCTGCCAGACGATAGCGGCGGTAGCGCTCGCCCAAGGCCTCGACGGGCAGCGGCCGCACCTCGGCTTCGTCCCATTCGCGCATGACAGCCTCCGCGCTGACAGAGGCGGAGCGGGCTGCCAGGGACGCTCTGGACAGAC
>JBFWSD010000454.1:0-5937 GCA_050248575.1 Gemmataceae bacterium | reverse complement strand
TGCGGACAGGTAGAGGCTGGCCAGCACGGGCCGCAGCCGACGCAAAGTGCCGCGATAATCGGTCGGATGGTCGACCAGATATGTGACCAGACAGCGTGCGTGTCCCTTGCCGAGCCGCTCCTTGCAGCGCGGCCAGTCGCCCCAGCACTCGCGCAAAATCTGCTTCTCACGCTTCTCTTCTGCACGATCGAACTCATAAGGAGCCGCCAGGGCCAGCTTGAGCGCGTCTTCATACTGATCGAGCACCCAGGCCCGGGCCATGAAGTCGTGGCTGCCCGCCGACACCGAGCCAAAGCGCTGGTCGTCGAAATAGTTGGGCAGGCCTGCTCGAGCGACGTCCACTACCGTCGTACGGGACGCCATCACCTCGGCCTCGTTGAGGTCGCGCACGGTCAGGGCGAAGCGATTGGCACGAATGTCCTTGGAGGAGTAGGCGCGAGGCAACTGGCCGAGATACTCGACCTCGACCTGGTGGTGTGACAGCTTGCGGTGCGGCCCGCGAAAGATGCTGAAGTACTGCACGGTGTGGGCGTGTCGGTCCTTGAGCCCGCCGTAGGCCAGCCGCCGCGCGTCGATTTTCCAGCGGCGGCGAACGGCGGCCAGCGCGTCGTGTGTGGACCAGCCCCGCTTTTCCATGCGATAGAGGGCGAACGGGCCTATCGAGCCGGGGCGGACATCCGTCAGCTCCTCGACTTCGAAGTCCTCGGGCCGCTGCTTGATCTTCATGGAGTCAGCATAGGACTCGCGTGGATAGAATCCCGGCTTCCGGTCCTTCGGCGATTCGATGCGCTCAGCGGCGGCCTTCTTCCCAGTCCTCGATCGTGCGGGGCCAGTCATCCTTTAATAACCGCGATAGCGATCGATCGGCGAGCAGCTTGCCCTTCGTCTGGCAGCGCGGGCAATAGTTGGCCTCGTTCTCGGCGTAGATGATGCGTTGCACGCTGGTGCCGCACTCGGGGCACGGCTTGCCGAAGCGGCCATGGACGGCCATGCCATCGCGAAAGGCTGTCACCTTCTCGGGGAAGTCGTCGCCGGCTTCGCGGCGCTGCCGCTCGATCCACTCGGTGAGCGTGTCGCGCACGGCGGCGAACAGACGCGCAACTTCCTCGGCTTTGAGTTTCGTGGTCCAGGCGAAGGGAGACATCCTGGCCCGGTGCAGGATTTCGTCGGAATAGGCATTGCCGATGCCGCTGAAGAGATGCGGATCGGTGAGGGCTCGCTTCACGGTGTGATTGCGCAGCGACAGCCGGGCTGCAAACTCCTCGAGCGTGGCCTCCAGCACTTCGAGACCGCCTGGGTCGAGCGATGCCAGGGCTGCTTCGCTCTGAACCACGTGCAAGGAGGCGCGGCGCTTGCTGCCCGCCTCGGTGAGAGTGAGGGTGCCCGCGGGAAAGTCGAAGGCGGCGAGGCCGATCTTGCCCGGCGGCTTCGTGCCGGGAGGCTTCCAGTGCAGCCGGCCCGCAATCATCAGGTGCAAAACCAGGAACAGACCGTCTTCGAGAGCGAACACGATGCGTTTGCCGAGCCGGCGCAGCCCGACAACGCGTTTGCCCGTGGCCGCGTCGAGAGGCGGCTCGAAGGTCCTGACCAGGAATGGATTGACGACGCGCACACGCTCGAGCACTTGCCCATGTAAGCGGCGTTCCAGGGCCTCGATATAGACGACAACATCGGGCAACTCGGGCATGTCCGGCCACTCAGATCAGAGGCCATCGGCAATTCCAAGAAGCCCGGCTTCTTGGAAGCACTCTCTAATAGAAAATTCGCGGCGAATGCGAGAAGCCGGGCTTCTCTTCCGGTCAGGCGAAGAAGAATTGCTCGGCCGTTTTGCGCAACAGCCAGGTGCGTTCCTCGTCACCGAGGAAATCGAGTTTGTTCTTCACCAGGTCGATGCTGGCCTGGTAGTCCCCCTTGGCGACCTCGAAGGGGGAATCGCTTTCCCACATGCAGCGCTTGGCCCCGAAGGCAGCCACGACTTTCTTGATCATGGGGGCAAGGTCGAGGTAGGGGGGCTTCTTCTTGCCGAGCGCGTAGAATGCGCCGACCTTGATGAGCACGCGCGGATGCTTGGCCATGGCACAAAGCGCATCGACCTCCTTGTCCGCGATGGTGCCATTCGCGCCGATGCGGCAAAGGTGATCGATGATCACCGGCGTTTCCTGGTACTTCTTGCACATGCGATCCAACTCGGGCAGGCAGTCGGGATCGATCAGGCAGCTCATCGCCTGGTTGTTCTTGGCGCCTGCGGCGAACATGCGTTCGTAGCCCGGCACTTGCAGCCAGCGCTCGGCGGGCAGCTTGCTCAGCCGGGGATGGATGCGGAAGGCACGAACCTTCTTCTTGCCCAGGGCCGTCATTTCTTCTTCCGGTTTTTCCTGGTGCGGGTCGATGACCGCTGTGCCTACGAAGACCTTGGGATAGAGGGCCATCATGTCGAGCATGTAGCGGTTGTCGAAACCGTAAAAGCTCATCTGGATGAGGTTGATGCGGTTGACCCCGGCAGGCTTGGAATGTTTGAACAGCTCTTCGGGCGTAAAGGAGGCGGGCTGCATGTTTTTCTTTTCGTAGCCCTTGGCCAGCGGATAGTGGGCCGTATCCGGCGTCCATACGTGTACGTGCGCGTCGATGTAGTCCATGACAGCTCCTCAGCGCGGCAGGGGAAGTCAACGGACGTCATCATAAGGCTAGCAGCCCGATTCTCGAAATCGAAAAAGCGAGACTGGAAATGAAGCATGGATGGCACGAAGATTTCTTCGTGCCATCCTGAAGAACAGCAATTGAGATTATTGAAGCTCTTCGAATGAAATTTTGGCCCGGGGCGGCGCGGGCGGCGCTGTCGTTGCCGGGCGCGGCTGCGCGGGCAGTGTCATGTGCGTCGGGCTTTGCCCGCGGGCCGACGCAATCGGCGTATGTTCACGCGCCAGCGGCGGGGCCGGTCTTGGCGTCATCGTGGTCGCCGGTGCGTAACCCGGACGCTGCGGTTGCGGCGCGAGTCGTCCGGCGTTGTTTGTGTCGTTCTCGCCGGTGGCCTGTGCGTTGTTCCAGATTTGCAGGAGGCTGCGCTGCCCCGTGGGAACGAAATTGACTTCGCTGTTGCTGGCTTGCTGCGCGGCCGCGATGTTCTGCCCGACTGCCAGGGCACGGCGGGCGTCGGCCAGCACGTCATTGAGCGGCTTGGCATCCACCGTTTGATAGTAGCGATACCACTGCGGTGCGTCAGGCAAACTGGCCGTGGCGGCTGACGAAGTCGCTGGCTTGGCGCCGGGCGCGGGCGCTGCCTCCGGGGCTGCCGGCGGTGCTTCGGGCCGCTGCGAAGACGGCTCTTCCTGATATACATGCAGGCAGTGTTGCAAGGCGCCCATGGCGGCGTCGCGAACGCGCTCGGAGTTCTCGGAAGGATTGCCGTCCTTGTTCGAGCCTTCGACGACGATCTTCAGAGCCTCGATGACTTTCTTGGTGCAGCAGCAGCCGCGCTGCAAGACGAGAGCTGCCTCCAGGCGAACGCACTCATTTTTGTCGGTACGGAGAGAATTGATGAGGGCAGCCTCCGCCTCGGGCCACCAGTGGCAATCCACGTAGGCGAGACATTTGACGGCATCGCGGCGCTTGGGCATTTCCTTGGTATCTTGCTGGATCTTCGCACAGGCGCCGGCAGCACTGGTCGAGGGCTTGTTCTTGTTCTGTTCCGCGTTATCCGGGCAGCAGCCTGGGCAGATCAAACCGCCCGTTGCCATGTTGATCTGCTTGGTCATCGCCTTGATGATCTGTCCGCTCGGGCAGTCATTGCAACACTTTGCCTTCAGTTTCTTCAATTCCTTGATGCCGGCCGCGATCAGGCCGGCAAAGGTGGTTGGCGATGATTCGCCCGAGGCTCCGCTTGCCGCGCTCGCGGCCGACGAGGCCGATGAGGCCGCTGACGAGGAATCTTGCCCCAGCACGCGCTGCCCCTGCGCCAGCAATGCCACCATCGCGCAGGCCACCGTGATGAATCTCTTCATGTTCTTCCTCCTGTCATGCCTGGTTGCTGGAGAACCAGGGCGCAAGGGGATGGGCCGGCGTTGTCCCCGGACCGGGTGTTGCCCTTGTGCCTGCTATCGCGAATCAGATGCAAACGCGGCCTGATACACATTCGTCCTGTCTGGATCAAGCCCAGTTTGCCTGGAGTGCGTTGCCAAGATCCCCCTTGTGCGAAACAGTAACTGTCGCTAAGAGGGCTGCTCCTTGTTTGTCAAAACCGATTGAACGCTCCGCCCGGCGCCACGCCGGAAGAGGATTCGTGGGAGAATCCCTCGACAAGTTGGAGCGAGCGTCAGGAGCAGCTTGATGCCTGGCCTCTGGCAACGCACGATTGGCATTCTCCGCCGTCGCACCTCGGCGTGCGCCGCGCTCTTGTGCATCGTCGTTGGTATTGGCTCGGTGCTCTCGCAAACGGGGTTTCAGGGGACGAAGGACCCTGCTCGCGCCACCGAGCCCGCGGCGACGCCCAGGTTCTTTCTCCATTCCTCGACAGAGCAAGCAGCGACGCCTGCCTCGGCCCAGCCCGCCGGTAAGGGCCGTCAGCAACTCAGCACTCCGGCACCGCGCGGAACCAGGCAATTTACACCGGCCAGCGAGGCTGATGCGCTTCTCTACACAGATCCGGCGCCCCAGTACACTCCTGCCAGTGCGTTGCCCGATCGAGGCTACGGCGCACCGCGCCAGTTCACGCCGGCGAACGCGGTCGATCCAGGTACCGGGGTACCCCAGGCAAACTCGCCGCAAGCATCGGCACCGGGGTCGGCCTCGCGCGGAAACTTGAATCGTGCGAATTCCGTTTCCATCTTGCCGCCCATGCAACAGGCGGCAGGCCCCCCTGTTTCAGATCGGGGCAAGGGCCGTTCTGCCACTCCACCGTTGACGAACTCCATGCCGGTGCGCGTGGACGCGGCGCCAACTCGAGCGATCACACAGGCGTCTGTCGAATTGCCGGTACAGGAAGTCTCTGTCTATGATTCGCTGCGGCCGCGCATCGGCGTACTCGATGCGGTTGCCATGCCGGAACCTGCCCGCACCGTAGCCACGGCACCGGCGCAGGCACCAGTGCGTGGTGGACCGGAATTGGCGACAGAACCCGTTGCCACGCCGGTTACGCCGCGTGTGAAAATCATTTTTGACGAGACCTACGACGTGCTCGACCTGACTCCTTCAGTATTGGAAGCGGAGGCTGTCGGCGAAGAGGAAAGCGAGGGGGCGGAGGAGGCGGGCAACACGGCTGCACCCGTCATGCTGGCGAGGCCGCAACTGGAACAATCGATGGTCGGGCCGCCCGAATCGTTCCCGGATCAAAGTGAAGTGGTTCCAGCCATCGTGGATCCGGCCCAGGCCACGGCCGGCGATATCGAACAGGCAGGTTGTGTCGGCTGCGGCTCGAATCACGGCCTCATCAATTCGTATCACGCGAGTGTGCCCCCCTCGGGGCCGCATTTCCCGCATGCGGGTTGCTCGTCGTGCGGCGTCGGCCTGGGTACCTGCGCCGGGATTCCGCCCTGCTATCCCTGTGACGCCAAGACCGTCTTTGGCAGGTTCTTCCACGGCGTCTACCAGTGCATCTGCTGTCCCGATCCGTGCTACGATCCGCACTGGATTCCGATTGCGGATGCGGCTTTCTTCACCGAGGCGCCGCGGCCCGTGACGCAAACACGTTTCCGGTGGGACACCGGGCTGGACGTGATCTTCCCGGATCGCAGCGAATATTTCTGGGCCAAGGCCGACGGTACGGGCCTCGGGCCAACACCCAAGCTGCCCTTCCGTGGTCCCAAGAAAGTGGACTACATGGAATTGAGCGTGTACTCGGAAACGGCCTCCGACCTCTTCTCGTTCTTCATCAACACGCCTTACCGCGTGATCGAATCGGCTACCGTCACCCCGGGCCGGGCCGCCGGCTTCGGCGATATCGAC
>JBFWSD010000453.1:0-5944 GCA_050248575.1 Gemmataceae bacterium | reverse complement strand
AGGCGGCCCGCCCGGAGGAAAGGGACCCGGAGGCTTTGGTCCTGGCGGTCCGGGCGGGAAAGGCCCGGGCAACGTCGGTGGCCGAGGTGGCAAGGGCGGCCCGCCCGGAGGCAAGGGACCCGGAGGGTTTGGTCCTGGCGGTCCGGGCGGCAAAGGTCCGGGCAACGTTGGTGGCCGCGGAGGAAAGGGTGGGCCTCCGGGCGGATTCGGCCCCGGCGGCAAAGGTGGGCGCGGACGCGGGCGCTGATTGCACAATCTCTGACAGGAGTCCACCACGATGAAACTCAAGCTCTGGGTACTGGCCGCTCTTTCGTTCGCATTGATCACATCGACCTGGTTGATGGGACAGAATGTGCCCGGGAAGTCGAAACCGACGCCCCAGCAGGAACGCCTTCTGTTGCTCCACATGGTGGGGCGGCAGTCCGGAACCCAGCTCTACCAGACCTACCTCAACATCGGCTTCATTGCGGATGGCCGCGCCGAAGGTACTTATGAAAACAAGGAAGTCGAACAGTTGCTCAGCTCGGTCATGGAACTGCTCAACGTGCTCGACGCTGATCTCGACCAGATCAGCAAGCTCGATCTTTCCAAGGAAGATCGTGAGGGTGTGGCCCAGGTCCAGCTGATTGCCAGATTGCTGCGGCAACAGGCCGCCCAGCTGCTCGTTTTCTGGAAGACCGACGATGCCGAAGACGGCGAGAAATACGAACGGACACGTCAAGAAGCCTGGAAAGCCATCAGCGAGCTGTTGAAGCTGCGCTCTTGATGCCGGCGCCTGAAGAGTTGGGGCCAGGTCCGGCCTTCGTGCCGGACCTGTTCCCGAACGCCGCCAGGGCATGATCACCTCCAACAACTCCTTCCTGCTGGCTTTTGCCGTCAGATCTGGTACTTTCATCTCGCGCGGCCGTCCCGACGGCTCGCATTGATCCCCCCACCGTCGGTCCAACCAGCCAACTGGAGGAAAACATGATTCGCACCTCGACATGCTTGCTGGGCAGCCTGGCCCTGTGCCTGGTGGCCTCGCCGGCCTGGACGCAGCAAGACCCCAAGCCCTTCGGCACCATCAATCTGATGAGCAGCGACGGCGTCAAGGAAGTGAAGGGGGAATGGCGCTACGCCGACGTTACCACCGGCACGGGCGAAAAGAAGAACGAGATCGAGCCCAAGGCGCACGGCACCTTCGACGATTCCAAGTGGGAAGTGCTCAAGCCGGAATCGCTCGGGCAGGCGCGCGGCCCGGGCAAGTATTGCTGGTGCTGGTACCGCATCAAGGTCACCATCCCCGAGAAGGTGGGCGGCAAGGACACCACGGGCAGCGCCGTCTGGTTCCGCACCACGGTCGATGACTACGGCGAGATCTGGGTCGACGGCAAGTGCGACCTGGCCTTTGGCAAGTCGGGCCGCGGCGCCGTCTCCGGCTTCAACACGCGCAATCAGGTGCTGGTAACCAAGAGTGCCAAGCCGGGCGATTCGTTCCAGATCGCCGTGCTCGGCATCAATAGCCCGCTGGGCAATCCACCCGGCAACAAGATCTTTTTGCGGAACCCGACCGATCTGCAGTTCTTCGAAGCGGGCACGCCGAACCTGGGGGCCAACACCCCCGCGGTTGCCCCTGGCCCCGAGGGCAAGGCTGTGGCCAGCATGGATCTGATGAAGCCGGACGACGTCAAGCTCCTCAAGGGGGAATGGCGCTACAAGGATATCGAGGTCCACACGGGCCCAGCCAAGAACGAGATCGAGCCCAAGGCGCACGGCACCTACGACGATGCCAAGTGGGAAGTGCTCGATCCGGCCAGCCTCGGCAAGCCGCGCGGCCCGGGCAAGTTCAGCATGGCCTGGTATCGCATCAAGATCACCATCCCCGAGAAGGTCGGCGATGTCGACGTCGCGGGCAGTGAGGTCTGGTTCCGCACCACCGTCGACGACTACGGCGAGATCTGGGTGAACGGCAAGATCGACTCGTCCTTCGGCAAGTCGGGCCGCGGCGCCGTCTCCGGCTTCAATAGCCAGAACAACGTGCTCTTGACCAAGAGCGCCAAGCCGGGCGAAGAGATCCAGATCGCGGTGCTGGGCATCAACAGCCCGTTCGGCAATCCGCCGGGCAACAACATCTTCCTGCGCAAGCCGACCGACATCCGCTTCTTCAAGAAGTGAAAGCACCAAAGCGCCCGCGGATGAGCGTGCGCGGATGAACGCAAGGTAGACGAGTTGACCGACCTTGCACGAATCCGCGCACGTAGTCCGCGTCAATCCGCGGGCGAATTTTGGGACCTTGGGCGCAGCCGCGCGCGCAGTCCGAATCCGCGGGCGAATCTGGGCTTGGATCAATTCGAATCGTCGCGCTTGCGCCGCCATTGCAGCGTGAATTTGAAGATGGGCGTTTCGCCCTGCAAGATGGGCAGATAGAAGGTCAGCGCGCCCAGAGCCTGATGGATGGTCTTCAGCAAGAGGGCCGGGGGCGACGACTTGGGCAAGAAAGCGCTGGCGCCGGCCGCCAGGGCGCGGCGGGGCAAGCTCGGCTCGCTATCGCTGCTCAGCAGCAACACGGGCGGGATCCGCCCGCGCTGCTTCAAGCGTTCGAGCAATTCCAGCCCGTTCATATCCGGCATGTGATAGTCGATAAGAGCCAGCCCGACGGGATGTTCCCGCAGCAGATCGAGGCCCGCCTGACCTGCCTCCGCGGTCAACACGTTGAGCCCGCGCCGCTCGAGAAAATCCGCGAGCGTCTCCACCCACAGCCGGTCGTCGTCGATCAGTGCCACGGGGCGTGCCTGGATCATGGCTTGCCCTCCCATTCGTACCTGTTCCGTGTGAGGAAGAATAGCAAGGGCTGTGCCAAAATCCAATGCCTATCATAACTTGTTATTTATCAATCGATTGCGGAAAAACTTCTCCCGATCCTGGTTCGGGATTTGTGCCAGATTGACAGGCAATCTTGCGGAGCTTGCATGTCTTGCCTGCTCGCACGCTGGGCTTGAGGGCTGTGCCCGGATCAGGTATGTCGCCGCTCCCTGATAGGGAAGTTCTCGCAGGAGGCAGTCCATGCGCAGCGATCTCTCGAAGTGGGCGGCAACGTTTCTGGTCCTGGCTTTGGCGATGCCGGCACGGGCGACCGATCCCGTGCAGCAGCTTCGTCACGTGCTCAAGACGAAAACCACCGGCCAGTACGAACGCGACCGGGCCACTCAGACTGTCATCCCGGAGCTTCGCAACGCCACCAGCCTGCTGCACGCCTTGCAGCTCGAGGAATGGCAAGACCTGGGCGCCGACGAGACGATTGCCTTCGTGGACCGCTGCAATCGCACGCGCATCATCGACCAGTTCGAACGTTCGGTGCGGGCCATGTTCGAGGACCCCGACCCGACCACCCGGCTGGCGGCCGTCAACCTTGTCGCCGGCATGGGTGTCAGCGTGCGCGATACCGGCTCCGATGCCGGGCTGGCACGGCGTTTCTCGCAAGAGCTGGTCGAGCAATGTGGCAGCGACCGGCTGGCGCTGCAGCGGGCTGCCTTGCGTGCCCTCGGGCAAACACATCCGCGGCCCGACCTGGCGGTGGCGACGCTCCGCCAACAGCAGCGACACAAGAACGTCGACGTCCGCCGCGCCGTCGCCGAGAGCCTGTACCAGATGATGAAACTGGGTACCGAGCTGTCGACGCGCCGGCGCAGCTCGCTTGGCATTGAAGCCAGGCCCGCCGAGGTGGTCGAGCTGGGCGTCACCATCGTGCCGGTGGCGGTGCTCGGCCTGGATGATCCTGACGAACACGTGCGCAAGTTTTCCATGGCCGCCGTGGCGCAGTCGGCCACCGCCCTGCGCGGGCTGGCCGTGCATCTCGAGACCGACAGCGATCCGAAGAAGTTGTTGCCCTTGTACGATGCTTTGCGTGGGCAGGGCGAGCGGCTCAACATGACGTTGATCGACAGCGCCCGCCCCGTCGGCGTGCTGGCCCGCTGGACGCTGGAAGAGCTGGCCGCGGCCCAGAACGCACTGGTCAAGGAGAATGTGATCCCCAACACCGGTGCGCCGACCTGGACGCGCTTCAAGGACGGCCTGGAGACGTTGACGGCCAGCCTGGAAGATCCCGATGTGCGTGTGCGGCGTTCGGCGCTGGATGTGCTCGAAACGCTCGGGCCGGCGGCAGCGGCCGTTGCCCCGGCAGTGGTTCGCGCGCTCGACGATGAGGATTGCTTTGTGCGCTGGGCCGCGGCCCGCACGCTGGGCAAGCTCGGCCCGGAAGTGGCCAACCAGGCGGTGCCCGCCCTGGTCGGCATGCTGGCCGACCCCGACGCCGATCTGCGGCTGGCCGCCCTGCATGCCCTCGAGCAGTTTGGCCCGCGGGCACGTTCGGCCGTCCCTGCCCTGATCGGGCTGGCGAACGACGCCAACGTCGATATTCGCATCGCCGCGTTTCGCACGGTGGAACGGATCGGCCACGATGCCCGCGCCGCGCTCCCCATCTTGACGTTGGCCCTCGAGGACGACAACGCGCGTGTGCGCTGCCAGGCAGCCCGCTCGCTGGGGGCGATTGGCCCGCAGGCCACGGGCTCGCTGAAGTCCCTCTACCGTGCCCTCAATGATACCGACGCCGACGTCCGCAACGCGGCCAGCCAGGCACTCATCAAGATCAAGTCGGATTGATTCAGTATTGCTCGTCGGGATTACGCGGCGGGGAATCAGGATCTTGCCGCGGCGGGCTGATGGCGTTGGTATAGATTCTCAGGCACACCCAGCCCAGCCCGACACCCACCACCAGACCTACGATCAGGCGAAGAAGCGGATGGACCCCCATCTGCTCCATCACCAGGTAAGTGACGATGATGCCGCCGAACAGGCCCATGTAGTAGATCAGGTCTTCGACGGTGTAATCGGGACCCTTCATGTCAGGCTCCGGGCTAGAAGTCAGGTTGCGAGCAAGTTGCCTGCCAGCGTCTGCCGGACGCTGTCCAGGAAGAAATACTTGATGAGGCCGTCGGCGACCAGGAAACTCAGTCCGATCAGCCAGCGCCAGCCCCGCTCTTCGCGCGTCGCCAGCGGCACGCCCGTGAGACGGGACAGCGACAGGCTGGCGATCTCGAACGTCAGCACCAGGTAACCGATGCCCCGGCACACCGACCACGGATGCCAGCCACAAGCCAGCGCCAGCCAGGGCGTATGCGAGTGGGCCAGTAAGTGCCCCACGTAGACGTTCATCAGGTCGACCTCGTACAACCCTTGCCAGAACGTCAGCAAGCCGAGCGAGGTGTAAGTGAACACGGCCACGCCAGCCAGCAGTTGCACGTGCGCGGGCAGCCACCACGAGAGATCGTATTCCGGACTGAAGCCCGTGACGATCCAGGAGCGGCTCTGCTCCCAGTACTGAAACCCGGGCGGAAAGCTGTCAACAATATAGGCTGGTGCGAAAGCCGCCAGCAAGATCATCGACAGGCTGTGCCCGAGAAAGGCGGCCGCGACGACGCCGAGCCCGCGGGCCATCGAGTTGCGGGCCACCGCCGCGATGAACAAGGGGGCCAGCAAGAGCGCGGTCGTCAGTCGGCTCAGCGAGGTCCCCGTGGCCAGGTCAAGCGTCAGCGGGATCGGACCCAGGAGGATCCCGATCAGCCACCAGCGATAGCAAGGGCCAAGACGTTCACCGAGTTGCCGCGCCGCCTCCAGAGTCCGTCGAGCAATCGCGGGCGAAGGACGATAGGGCCACAGCCAGAAAGGCCGCCTCGGCTTCGCGCCGTCCAGGTTGCCGGTCTCGGGGCGAATGACTGCCTCCTCGCCCGTGCTCAGCGTCGCGGAATCGGGATGAAGAAGATTCCCGTGGTGGCGTAGAGGATCAGGTTCCCGACTCCGAAGATCAGGATGAAGATGACCCAGCCCATCAGTCCGCCGCCGTCATTGTCGTCGCTCATTGGGCGCTCCTGGTGAAACTACGGAAGTTGTTGAAGGACGTCGTCGGCTT
>JBFWSD010000452.1:0-5946 GCA_050248575.1 Gemmataceae bacterium | reverse complement strand
GGCAGAAGGACCAATGATCACCCCAACGGGGTGAAACAAATCAGCCCAGGGCAGAGCCGAAGGACACAACCGTGTAACGCTGCGCCGTTGGTCGTTGTGATGGGCGACTTCGCTGTGGGGCTCTGTTGTTATGCGCTGCGGCTGGTGCTGGCGGCGGCGTGCGTGTTGCTGATCGCGATCGGCGTGGTCGCTGCCTTCGATCTGCTGGTCACGTTGCTCTTGCTGGGCAGCCTGGCGCTGGGCGGTTACCTGCTCATCGAGGCGGGCGGGCTGACCAGGGGGCTCGGCTTGCTGCTGAGTAGCCCGGTGCTGGCGATCCGGTTCTGCCCGTATCTCATCGTGGCGGTGTTCGTGGTGCCCATGGCGCTGGCCGCGGCGGCGCTCTTTGCTCCGCTGCTCTTGATGCAGTATGTGGTGTGGCGGCTGATCGGCTGAGGTCATGTCGATTTGCGGTGCGCGGGCACCGTGTTCTCTCATTGCCGGGATTGCTTGCCGGAAGCGGCTCGCGCATTGCCCGCACGTCAGCGACTTCTTTGCATTTCAGCGGTCGGTGCGGCCGCGGGCGCGCGAGCGGGCGGCCTTCATCGCGTCGAGCACGTCGGCCTGGTCGAGTGCAGGGGCTGGCTTCGGTTGTGCGGGTGCGGGAGCTTCCTTCTTCGGCGCTTCCGGCGACGGGGCCGCGACGACCGGGCGCTCCTTGCTTGCACTCGCGCCGGCGGCCGCGGGTGCGGGCTGCACGGCACCGCGTCGGATCCTGGCCGCGGCCTGGTTCTTCCACGCTCCCACCAGTACGCCCAGGCGCGTCAGGGCGCCCGTGCGGCGTTCGAGGACCTCGAAGAGCACGATGACCACCGCGGCCAGCAGCAGCCACGGCGTCAGCGACACGGGCCGCGACACACGCGGCATCTCCTTCCAGATATCGGCGACGTTGACGCGCTCGGTGCCCCCGGTCGATTCCGCCAGCTGCTCCAGCGCGGTCAGCCCGCCTTCCGTGACCGGCTTGAACTCCGGCGAGTAGGGCAAGCACACAGGGGGCAAGGTGATCGGTTGCTGCCCGGGCACGTCGACGGTGGCCAGCAAGGTCGCGCTCCCTTCCAGCGGCACCTCGACCGATAGCATGTCCGGGCCGGTCCAGTTGAGGGCCAGCTTCTGACTGGTGGGGGCCTGCCCGGGCAGCCCGCGCAGGATCGACACGCGCGGCGAGCTCGTCGTGAACGGCTCGCTCTTCCGCGCCGGGTCGAGATGGAGCTGGATCACGGCCACGCCGTCCTTGATCTCCTGGGTGAGCAGCATGTTGTCGGGCAGCTGGTTGTTGTGGCCCGCGGTCCAGCGCGACAGGCTGGTGAAGTAATCCCCCACGTCTTTCCAGCCCGCGATCGGGCCGGTGAACTCGCCGTCGACCTCGCCGGTGTAGCAGAGAACGCGGCCGATGCCTGCTTGCCAGGCGGCCACCACCGGCGCCTTGTACTCGTCCTCGGTGATCGTGCCCAGCGTGGCCTCGGGGCGCAGATAGCAGAGGTTGTAGCCCCCCAGCCTGGGCGGCTGCGGGAACTGCTTGCCGGTCAGCGCTTGCAAGCCGGCCGTCATCTGCACCGCGGTCGGCTCGTCGAGAAACGTGTTGCGGGCCACCACGAACGTGTCTTGTGCGAACAGCCGGGGCAGCTCTTCGGGTTTGTCGGTGAAGAAGCAGCGGCCGTTGCCCCGCTTGGCGATGTCGCGCAGCAACTCGGCGTCGGTGTCGGTGTCCTTGCCCAGGCCGATCACGCTGACAGTGATGCCCGCCTAGCTCATCTTGTCGAGCAGGTTCTTGTAGTCGCCGGGCTGTTCCGAATCGGCCGCATCGGAAAAGAGGATAATGTGCTTGGTGGCGGGCGTGGCGGGCATGATCATCTCGGCGGCCTTGGCCAGTGCTTCGTAAACGAAGATGCCGCCCCCCATCGACTGGATGCGCAGCACGTCGTTCTTGATGCGTGCCTTGTCGGTGACCGGGGCCAGCCCGGCGATCACGTGCGGCGCGCTATCGACCGCCAGCAAGCCGAACTCATCCTTGGCACTCAGCATGTTGAGGACCTCGACGGTGCCGAGGTTGGCCAGATCCATCTTGACCTTGCCCCCCGAGACGGGCACGGCCATGCTGCCCGAGCGATCGAGGGCCACCACGATGGCCACCGACAGCTTGCGATGCTCTTGGCGCAGCTCCATCGACACGGGCATGACCGCTTCCAGGGGCGAAAGATAGTAGCCCCCCGGGCCGTACGAGTTGCGGCCGCCGGTCATCATCAGCCCGGAGCCGCTCTCGCGCACCCAGGCGGCCAGTGTTTCCATGCCGGCGGTGCCCACCTTCTGGGCGGGCACGTTTTCCAGGATGACGGCCGAATAATTGGACAGCTCGTCAATCGTCCATTCGCAAGCTTCCGGGGCCAGGGATTTCACCTTGAGCCCGCCCCCGGTGAGGAGATTGGGCAAGCCCGACTTGGGGGACTCGCACACGTGCAAGATGGGCCGGTGCCCGTCGACGCCGATCAGCAGGCGGGCCAGGTTGTTCTCGGGCACGGGATCGTCGTCGCGGCCCGCGACGCGCAGCGTGTAGGCCTGCGTGCCCGGATCGTCGGCCTGGTCGCGGAAGGTGAGGCGGTTCATGCCGGCTTCGAGCTGCCGCTTGCCCGCGACGAGCACGCGGTTGCCGCGTTGCAGCTCGAAGCTGACTTCTTGCGGAGAAGGGACGGTGACCCAGGCGGTGAGCAGGAAGACCTCGCCCGGATTGACGCGGGCCGGCGTATCGACGCGGGCGATGGCCACGTCGTTGGCGAGCGGTCTTTGCATCAGGCGATAGTCGACGGGGATGTTGCGGGCAGCGGCCCGCGAGGCGACGATGGCCGGATCGCGGCCCGTCCAGCGGCCATCGGAAAGAACCAGCACGCGGCCGGGCCGATCGGGCGGGATCAAGGAGAGGGCCGTTTCCAGCCCGTTGGCCAGGTTCGAGGCGTCGCGGCCCACTTCGTGCGTGAAGCCCGCAAAGCGGCCGCTCTGCGGCGCCTGCTCCACGGCCAGCGTCTCGCCAAAGGAAATCACGCCCAGGCGATCGTCGCTGTGCATGCCGCCCGGCAAGTGCCGTTCGAGCAACTCGCGTTGCTGGTCCGGGCTGGAGGCCGGCATCGACAGGCTGCGGTCGCACAAGACGATGATCGTGCCCGCTTGCCCGGGCAAGAGGACCGACAGCTCGCACAACGCCAGCAGCAGCAGCACCAACGCCACGCTGCGCAGGACCAGCAGCCAGCGCGACGGCAGCCGCCACACCCACAGTGCCAGCGCCAGCGGGATGATCAGGATGAGCCAGATTGGTTGCAGGAGCGTCATTGCCTGCCTCCCCCGCGCGAGACCAGGAAGCCATGCAGGGCCAGGATGGCCAGCGCGGCCAGCAAGAACACCCAGGCGAAGTTGCGATATTCCAGCCGCAGCGAGACCTCATCCAGCCAGTTGCCCCACGTGCCGGGCACGCTGCTGGACAGGTCCGATTCTTCGCCCTGGAGCGCGTTGGCGGCGAAGGCGTACTCGGTCTCGCCGGCACGAATGGAATAGCTGCCCACGTCGTCGGCCTGTACGGGCACACGGCCACTCTCCGCGGCCAGTTTCGTCTTGGTCCCATCGGGCGCGGTGACTTCCACGCCTTCCAGCCGGTCGGCCAGGTTGAGCACGGCGAAGTCGCCAAGGCGAACATTGGTGCGATTCAGCCCGGGCAGAAAACTGGCCCGCCACTGGGCCAGGTTCCAGAACAGGATCGGCCAGGCCGGCGCTTGCGGCAAGGTCGACAGATCGGTGCGCAGCCGCAAGTGCAGCTCGTGGCGGTCGCCCGGGCTCTCGACGTCGGTGAGTAAAGGGACATTGCCGGCAAGAACGATGGCCCGGCCGGACGCCTCGGTGGTCTTGCCCGCGCCCCAGACGACGCCGCGCAGCGACAGCCCGTCGCTCAGCGGATGGCCGCGATCGACGATGAAGGGCCCCGCGTAGGCCTCGGCTTCCTTCTCGCGTTCAATGCGCAACAACCACGCCGAGGCGGGCACTTCTTCTTCCCCGCCATCGGTGATGACCAGATCGGGGCGGAGGGCGGTCTGGTTCACGTGCGGCACCGCCGTCAACGCCTTCTCGATCAGCTCCTTCAGCTCCAGGTCGGCAATCCGCACGTCGACGCGCACCCGCGCCGCGGCAGGGGGCAACAGCGTGGCGCGATTGTCGAAGTTCAGATCGTCGTCTGCCAGGCGCGCTTGCAGCCCGGGCGCGCCCGGCTTGAGCTCGAAGACGAAGCGCTCGACCTTGCCCGGCGCGATCTTGAGCGGCGCTTGCCGGACGGGCTGAGGCGGGCTGCCCGCTTCCAGATGCAGGGTGCCTTCGTATTCTTCCGGGCTGAAGTTGGCGACCTCGAGCAGGCAACGATCGCCTTCGAGGGCAGCCGTTCGCGCCGCGTGTACGATGGCCCGGTTGGGCAGACGGCGGCCCAGCGACCACCACTGCAGCCTGCCCGTTGCCGGGACGAAGGGGGGCTGCCCGTCATCCGCCGAGCCGGGGGGCGCATGATCGGTGAGAACGAGCAAGAGGGCCTGCTCGCCGCCGACCTCGCCGGCGAGGGCCACCGCCTCTTCGAGATTGGCTTGCGGCGCCCGGCAACGCCAGCCCTCCAGGAGCCGCGCGGCCTCGCGGAAGGAGCGGGCCGGATCCCCCAGCAGCTGCGGCCGCGCGCCGGCCAGCACGAAGTGGATGGCGCGGCGCGGCCTGGCGTCCAGCTCTTTTTCGAGGGCGGCGAGGGCACGCTGCCGCGGGCTGTCGGGCTCGCCCGCTTGCATCGAGAAGGAATCGTCGAGCACTACCACGAGCGGCCGTGCCTCTTGCTGCGCGTGCCAGTGCGGCGCCGTGGCGGCCAGCGTGAGCAACGCGAGCGCGGCCAGCTCGAGAAAGAAGAGCAGCGGTGTTTGCAGCCGATCCAGCCGCGCGCCCCCCGAGCGCAGCGTTTGCTGATCCAGCCACAGCATCAGGCTGGAGACGACATGGCGGCGATACCGGTGCCGCAGCCAGTAGATGCCGACCAGCGCCGGTATCGACAGCAAGCCAAGAAACGCCAGGGGTTGCACGAAGACAGGCATAAGTTGGAGTACCGCCTTCAGGCGGCATTCTCAAGAGTATCGGGTCTCTGGCGAGCGGGGGCGTCGACCCCGTCAGGGGTCGCAGAAAGCCGGTGGTCGAAGACGACCGGTAGGAGGCACCAGACCAGACCGACCCCGTCAGGGGTCGCAGAGCCGTTCTGCGACCCCTTGCGGGGTCGAATATCGAAGAGCTTCAGCAACCGGTGGTCTGCGCTGCGCTTCGACCACCGGCTAATCTCTGCGACCCCTGGCAGGGTCGTTGCTGCAACATCGCGCACGGTCATTTGTCGCTCCCCACCGGCGAAAGCCGAAACTCAACATCGCGCACGGTCATTTGGTAGCTTCCCACCGGCTAAAGCCGGGACTCCAACTTCTAATCCGACATCGCGCACGGTCATTGGTAGCTTCCCACCGGCTAAAGCCGGGACTCCAACTCCAATATCGCGCACGGTCATTTGGTAGCTTCCCCGGCCAAAGCCGGGACTCCAACTAGACGACTTTCAGTATCTCGGCGGCGACGAGCTGGTCGAGCTGCCAGTCGCGGATCAGGGTTTCGGCGACGGCCACCGTCATCAAGGCGCCGACCTGTCGGCAGGCGCGATGCCAGTTCTGTTGATGGCGGCCGAGCGATTCACGATAGCGGCGCACGGCGTGGCCGTCGAGCAAGAGTTCCATGGTCTGGCCCGTCTCGGTGTCGACGAGGCGGAGCGTTTCTCCTTCGGGCGGGCTGGCGTCGGCCTCCGCGAGGAGCTGGACAATGACGACGGCTCCGGCGCGCTCGCCCAGGTGTTCGAGCAGGCTGAGCGGGTCG
>JBFWSD010000451.1:0-5948 GCA_050248575.1 Gemmataceae bacterium | reverse complement strand
TGGTGCAGCAGGATGGCATCGGGCTCGGGGTTTTGAATCCAGCAAGGAATCGCCGTGAGCTCCGCAGCTAGGCAAGCGTGATAGCGGCGCTGCCCGCTGATGATCTGGTAGAAGTTCTGGCCCTCGATGGAGCGGACAGTGATCGGCTGCACGATGCCGACGCGGAGGACGGACTCGGTCAGGTGCACCTGGGCTTCCGTTTCGAGGTTCTTGCGCGGCTGATTGGGATCAGGGCGTATCCTGCTGAGCTCGATGGTGAAGGCGCCCGCCAGTCGCTTGCGTCCCTGGATCGCTGGAGCGGGGACGACTTCGGCATTAAGCGGCAGTGAGGGCCGCTGGCGGAACGCGACGGCGGCGGCGTTGGCGGCGGACTCTGCCGAACCCTTGGGTGCGCCGTTCGACTTCGGCAAAGAACTGTCTGGCGATGTCGGCGGCCCTGCTTCGGGGGGAGTGGAGGGTGATGGGGATGCGGTCGGTGACACTTTGCTCAAACTTTGCCAGATCAGGGATGACGGTGTCAAAGGCAAGGTCGCCGAAATGAGCGCGGAGCTGGCGAAGGTAGTTCTGCTGGTACTTCCGAGCCCGTCGGAAACGCGACACCAGGTAGCCGAGCAGTCGCAACCGCGGATTGTAACGAGCTTGCACGTAGTCGATGGCGGCTGTGACTTGCACGATTCCCTGGGCGCCCCAGTCGGCTGCCTCCATCGGAATGATGACAAAGTCCGAGGCGCAGAGGGCGGCAAAACTCACCAGCGAGAGCCGCGGCGGGCAGTCGAAGACGATGTAGTCGTAGTTTGCCCGCAGTCGCGCGACCGTGTCCACCAGCGTCATGTGGAGATCGACCTCCTCCCAGCGGGATTGATCCGAATCGTCGAAGCGGGCCAGAGCCATGCCGCCGGGGACCAGATCAATTTGTGAGAACGGTGTAGTGCGAATGATGGAATTCGGCGCCTGTTCAGCGGCCGGGTCGAAAAGGGCGTCGATTGCCGGTCGTCCGTCTGCCTGGGCAAGGAAGGAACTCGTCAGGTTGGCCTGCGTGTCCGCATCGAAGGCAAGCAGGCGGCGCTGGCGCTCCTGGCAGAGGGCAGCCAGGAGCCACGTTGCATGCGTCTTGCCGACACCGCCCTTGAGGTTCAGGATCGTGATGACGGAAGCAGTAGCTGGCGAAGCGATCATTTCCTCGAGAGCGTAGCTGTTTGGAATCGTGGCGTCCAGGGAGGTGGAGATTAACACTCGAATCGACACTTGAGCAGGACGGACGATCAAGCAAGAGAAATGGACGGGAGCCGCCGGGCCTTCCTGCCCTGCGGCTCCGCGTGGGACCACCTCCAAAAGGAATCGACTTCTTGCCCATCGTCTTGTCTGGGCTGTCGACTGAATCCGTTCCCGAACTGGTGGGAAATCACCGTTGAGTTCGCCCGCCCGATCGTTACATTACACCTAACCAGCATGATTTGGGTGACCCATGCTGGATGCAGCGCGAGCCGGCATTGCTCCATGCAGTGCCGGTTCGCCGTATCTTTGACTTCTTATCCACCATCCCGAATCCAAACTCGTCCAACCAAAGGACGCCAGGGCCTGGAGTTTCTCAGGGCAAGTGGACGGCCGCCACAGATGCTGGGCTCGTCGGAAGCCTACCGCCTCGCCTTTGCCAACCAAGGAGTCCGCTGATGCCGCTGCTGTTTGGCTTGCGTTTCGACACCACTGTGAGATAATCATCGCAAGTTGCGCAATCGCTCTTTGCATACCAAGTAATATCACCGTCCGGCCAGCTGACCCGCCGTGCGCGTCGGCTGCAGTCTTATGAGCGTCGGCACCTGTGGAGTTCGGCCATGATCGCCTTCAGCTGTCCTTCTTGCAACAAGGGGCTGGCAGTCAAGGACGATCACGCCGGCGAGCAAAGCACTTGTCCGCACTGCAATCATCCGGTGACGGTGCCGGCTCGGCACAAGACCGAGGCTCCCGACCGCATGACGCTGCAAGCCAGTCCGGATGCCCAACCCCTGCCGAAGGCGTCGGCGGCGTTTGTGCCCACGGTAGCGCAGGCCGTGCCGGAAAGGGATTCGCCCTCGTCCGCGGACGTGCAGAATGTCAACCTCGAATTCCTGGCGCCCAAGAAGAACGAAGGCGAACTGGGCTGGCTGGGTCGCTACCGAGTGCTGGAAGTCCTCGGGGCCGGCGGTATGGGTATGGTCTTGAAAGCCGAAGACCCGCTATTGAAGCGGGCCATCGCGCTGAAGGTCATGCGCCCTGAACTAGCCGCCAACGAAGTCCAGCGAAAGCGTTTTCTGCGGGAAGCGCAGGCGACAGCGGCCATCGAGCACGACCACATTGTCGGCATACACGAAGTCGGTGTCGCGGACAAGGTGCCGTTCATCGCCATGCCGTTCCTCAAGGGTGAGGCCTTGGACAAGCGGCTTGAGCGCGAAACCAAGTTGCCCGTGGCCGCGGCAGTGCGCATGGCCCGGCAGACCGCCGAGGGATTGGCCACGGCGCATGCGCGCGGCTTGATCCACCGAGACATCAAGCCCGGCAACCTCTGGCTGGAAGCGCCCCGCGACCGCGTCAAGATCATGGATTTCGGCCTTGCTCACGTGGCGGAAATGGACGACGTGGTTCTGACGAAGAGCGGCACAATCCTGGGCACACCGGCCTACATGGCGCCGGAGCAAGCGATGGCCGACAAACCTGTCGATGGCCGCTGCGACCTGTTCAGTCTGGGCGCCGTGTTCTATCATGTGCTCACCGGCGAGCGACCATTCAAGGGGCACGACACCATGTCGTTGCTCATGGCGCTGGCAACGGAGACGCCGAGGCCGGTGCGGGACTTGAACCCCGCAGTGCCGCTGGCCGTTGCCGATCTCGTGCGACAACTGCTGGAGAAAGACCCTGACCAGCGGCCGGCCTCTGCCAAGGCGGTCGCCGAGGCCCTTGCGGACATCGAAAACGACAAGACGCAACAACTCTCCATCTCATCCGAAGTGGCGGAGAGGTACCGCATTTCGGGCCGCGCGGGGCTTGTTATCAAGAGCACGCTTGGCCTTTTCGTCCTGGTTGCGCTTCTATATCTGCTGCGGCCTGGCTTGGATCCCGAGCCAACCCCAAGCGTTAACGAGGGCAACGAAAAGCGGTTCACCAACTCCCTCGGCATGAAATTCGTCTTGGTGCCCAAGGGCAAAGCCTGGCTGGGCGGCAGCACCATCAATCCGGGGCATGAGACGGAAATCAATTACGATTTTTATCTGGGGCAATACGAAGTGACCCAGGAGGAATGGGCAAAAGTCACGGCGCTCGATCCGAGCAGCGTGCCGGACCTCGCCAGGCGGCTGCCAGTGGAAAACGTGACGTGGGACGATTGCCAGCTCTTCGTCCGGCGCGTCAATGCGCAAACGAAGGAAACCGGCTGGGTCTATCGTCTGCCGAATGAAGTGGAATGGGAATACGCCTGTCGCGGCGGCCCGATGACGGACAGGTTCGAAAGCGCATTCGACTTTTACTTCGAGAAGCCAGCAAAGGCGTTGTCGCCGGACATGGCGAACTTCTCGCATGAAAATAGTCTGAAGCGAACAACTAAAGTCGGCAGCTACAGGCCTAACAAGCTCGGTCTCCATGATATGCATGGCAACGTCTGGGAGTGGTGCGTGGACGTGCTGGAGGACGAGAAGGGGGCCTTGCAACGGGTCTACCGCGGCGGTGGCTGGCGCGACGACTCCGGTTTCTGCCGCGCGGCGTGCCGCTTCATGCGCGCGCCGTCGTTCCGGAGCCACAACCTAGGCTTGCGCCTGGCCCGAGTGCCCATCGACTTGGCGGACAGGTAGAAGACAGTATCGGGTTCCAAGACGGTGAAAATGGAAACACGCTTGTCGAGCATGTCCTCCGCATTTGCAGTTTCTTCTACTTCTCAATAGCGCAACCGGGCAGGCTAAGTTGCAGGCGTCTGACGCCTCGTTGCGTGACGCGCGTGTTTTCGAGGTTGAGCCGGCGCAGCTCCGTCAATCCAACGATCGCTTCCAGACCGGCGTCACTGACAGCAGTCTCAGACAGGTTCAGCTCACGGAGAGGCAGTGCCTTCAGATGGGCCAAGCCAACGTCGTCGAGCGAGGTGGACCACAAGTTCAACACCTGCAAACGCTTCATTGAGGCGACGTGCTTCAGTCCCGCATTGCCGATGCGTGTATTGCCCAGGTCCAGCAGCCGCAGTTGCGGTGCAAGTTGGACCAGGTTTGCCATGCTTGCATTGCCGACGGCCGAGTGGTTCAAGTACAACGTCTCGATCGCGGAGTGACTTTCGAGGATGCCGAGCAGGACTTGGTCGTCACTGTCGCGCCCCAGTGCAAGTTCAATCAGCTCAAAGCGGCCGTTGAGACGGACGTTCATCCCCTCGGCAAGACCGACTGCCGTCCAAGGATCGTAGTTGATGAGTGTCAGCGGCAACGCTTTCTGAAACGAGCGCAGCCCCGATACCAGGGCCTTCGTGCCGCGCACGTTCAAAGACGCCAGTCGCTCGAATCTGTGTAACCTGGCCAGTCCCGCATCGGTAATCGCCGTCCCGGATAGATCGAGTACCTCGAGTTGCCGCAGCCCACGGAGATTGAGCAGATCGACATCCTGCAGTTGACATTGGCTGAGATCCAGGTGCGTCCAGTCGCGGGTGCCGTTGAGCCAGCCAAAGCCAAAACGTTGCGTGCCGGCGGCGTGCAGGTCGACGCGACGCAGCTGGCGCAGTCCGAGCAATGCTTCGTGATCCACGACGGTCAACTCTTTACCAGCGCGCAGCGTGAAGCTCACGATCTGTCCGTCCCCATTCAACTCGAGACGGCCTACGCGGGCCAGAGCCCTAATTTGCCCTGCCTGAGCCGCGGTCAGCGACTCGAGCTTCGTGCTGGTGTAGCGAACGAGGCAGTGCGGCCTGGCCTTGCGAAAGTTGGCAACCCCTTCAGCAGTGACTCGAACACCAGCAACAACCGTGCCCTGTACCGTCACTGAATTGCCCAGATCGAGCATGCGCAGCTGAGGCAGTCCTTTCAGTGCAGCCAGCCCAGCGTCGCTGATGTCGGTATTAGCAAGATGTAGCTCTTCGAGCCGAACCAACCCATCGGGACCAAGCATGTGCCGCAAGCCCGCATCCGTCACGCGGGTGCCGCTCAGGTCGAGCCGGCGGACACACGACTCTGAACGGAGTGTGCCTCCTTCGATGACCTCTGTGAACGAGCGCAGCATGTGGACCCCGTCGTCACCAAAGTGGGTCGCATCTGCAAGGTCGAGCACTTCCAGATGATTGAGCCAGCCCCTCAGGTCCGAAGCCGACAAATGCGTGCCGCGTAGATGCAGTTCCTTGATGTTGCTCCCGGCCAGGGCACTGACGCAGCCACGACGAGTGATGTGGGCGGGCAGGTGTAGTACCTCAAGCCGCAGCCCGCGCAAACTGTCCATGCCGGCATCGCTGACCCTTGTGCTTGCCAAGTTGAGCGAGCGCAGTTCGGACAGTAAGGACAGGTTGTCCAGATCGTGATCGTTCACCGCAGTCCGGGAGAGGTCTACGTCGCGTAGCTGGCCGCGCGGCGTGCGTTCGACGCGCGCCCCAAGTTTTTGCAGTTGAACATGGACTCCCTCTTCGGCTGGCCCAACCTGAACGACTGTCAGGGTTAGCAGCAGCATGACTGATGGCATTGTTGCAGCCTCCTCCTGTTGTACTCTGTTCATTTGGTGACCAACACACCACATTGAGGTTGCGGATCAAAGAACTCAGCAGCGCCAGGGGAAGGGATCGGCAACGCTCCAGGAGCTCGTGCTCCGCCGGGTGAAATCGCCGCGAAACTCTTGCCCGAGCCAACAAAAAGAACTCAATCTTCATCATCCGGAAAGCGGACGCTATCACGCGTGAGCCAGTCATTCCAACGATTGCTCCAGCCCTTGTAGTGGATGAGGAAAAGACCATCGTGTTCGGA
>JBFWSD010000450.1:0-5955 GCA_050248575.1 Gemmataceae bacterium | reverse complement strand
AATCAGCAGCCCTGCCGCCTGCGCGACATCAAGGACGTCTTCCTCGGCTCGGGCGCCGGCGCCGACGCTTACTGCATCATCCAGCAGGGCCAGGTCGAGACCCTGCTGCAATCCTCCACCAAGGAACGCCGCACCATCTTTGAAGAGGCGGCCGGCATCAGCCGCTTCAAGGCCAAGAAGCTCGAAACGCAACGCAAGCTCGAACGCGTCGACCAGAACCTGACTCGCCTCCGCGACATCATCGAGGAAGTCGAGAAGCAGCTGCGCAGCGTCAAGCTGCAGGCGTCCAAGGCCCAGCGCTACCAGGAATACTCCGAGCGGCTGAAAGAACTCCGGCTGGCCATCGGGCTGGCCGACTATCATCAGCTGACCAAGCGGCTCGACGCCGAATCGGCCATCCTGGCGCAGCTGCAAGCCGAGTTGCACGAACATTCTGCCCAGGCCGAAGCCTGGGAAACGCAGACGCGCACTCTCGAGGAAACGCTCGCCGAGATCGACCGGGCCGTCCACGATCAGGAAGCTCTGCTGGCCGATGCGCGGCAGCAAATCGCCGCCGAAGAGACAACGCTGGGCCACGAGCGGGCTCTCACCGTCGACCTGGAAGCTGACCTCGCCTCGACACGCAATCGCCTGTGCGAGCTTTCCCGCCACGTGGCCGAGCTGGCCGCCGCGGCGGGCAGCGCCGCCCGCGAACTGAGCGGCGTCGAGGAACAGGGCGACCTGCAACGTGAAACGGTCCACACGCTCGATCAGACGCTGGAACATACGCGTGCCCGTCTCGCCGAGCTCAACGAACGCGTGCAGGCCGACCAGGCCGAGCATCTCGAACAGATGCGGCAGGCCGCCCGTTTGCACAACGACGCGACGTCGGCCAAGGCGCAGGTGGATAACCTGGCCCGCGAGAAGCAACGGCTCGAGCACAAGACGGCGCAGGTTGCCAGCAGCCTGGCAGCCCTCGATCAGGACCTCGATGCCCTCAGCCGCTCCGATGAAGAACTGCAGGGCCGTCTCGCCGCCACCCGGCAAACACTTGCCGAACGTCAGCACGAACGCGAACAGCTCAAACAACTGCACGACCAGGGCAGCCAGCGCATCGCCGATCTGCGCGCCGAATTGAGCGGCGTGGCCAGCCGCATCGAGGTCCTCGAAGGACTCGAACGCAGCCTGGAAGGGCTGGGCACCGGCGTCCGCGAAATGGTGGCCCTCCTGGCACAGTCGGCGGCGGATTCACGCTGGGGCACGGTGGTCGGCATGGTGGCCGACCTGGTGCGCGTGACCCACGAATATGCACCGCTCATCGACCTGGCCCTGGGTGACTTTGCCCAGCATTTTGTGGTGGCCGACGTCACCGCGCTGGCCCAGGCACTCAAGGAGCGCGGCGAGCCCTTCACGGGCCGGGTAAGTTTCCTGCCCCTCGATCGCTGCCAGGTGGCTACCGCCTACAACCCGTGTGCCGATCAGGAAGGGGTGATCGCCTGCGCCGCGGAGCTGCTGGCTTGCGAAGATCCGGCGCTGGCGGCCCTGCCCGCTCAGTTGCTGGGCCGCACCATCATCGTCCAAGACCTGGACACGGCCTGGCGGCTGGCCCCCACCACCGAAGGCTACCGCTTCCTCACCCTCGCGGGCGAGTTGCTGGAAGCCGACGGCCGGCTCACGGTTGGCTCCCATCACGGCGCCTCGGGCATCCTGTCACGCAAGAGCGAGCTGCGCGAACTGCGCGAACAACGCGCCGAGCTGGAAGAACAGATCGGCGTGGCCGAACGCGCCCAGGCCGGGCTGCGCGAACGGGCCGCCGCCATCGAAGGGCACATCGCCTCGGTGCAGACTGAAGTCGACCGCCAGCAGGGCGAGGCCAGCGAACTGCGTGCCCGCATCGGGCAACATCGCGAACGCCGCGACGGCCTGCACGAAGAAGTCTCGCTCAGCCAGAGCGAGCTCACCAACGTGGAACGCGAGATCGCAGGCTACGAGCAGACCTGGCGTGAAACGCAAGCCCGCGCCGAGGAATGCGACCGCCGCGTACACGAGCTGAAGGCGGCCATCGAGCAGGCCGAGCAGGAAGCCCGTGCCCGCGAGCAAGAACGGCACGAACGGCAGCAAGAGCTGACCCAGGCGAAAGTGGCCCTCGCCCAGATCGACGAGCGGCTCAGCGGGCTGCGCTCCCGCCAATCCAGCCTCGAAGCCGATCTCGCACGCCGTCGTCACGAACAGGGCGAAACCGAGCAACGTCGTTCCGCCACGCGGCAGCGTTTGCTCGAGAGCCAGTCGACCATGCTGCAAGCCTCGGCTGGTCTGGCCCGCTGGTACCTCGATAAAGAAGCCGCGGAACGCCGCGTCGCCGAGCTGGCCATCGAACGCGAAGAGCGCCGGCAAGAGCGCCAGCGCCTCGCCGAGAAGGCGCAGGCGGCCCGCAACGAATGGCGCAGCCAGCAAGAGCAGGCCCATGCCCGCGAGCTCGAGGTCAACGACCTGGAGCACCGCCGCAAGACGCTCGTCGAACGCATCAACGAGGACTACCAGATCGACCTGGCCGCGGTGTACACCGAGCGCATGAATCGCCGCTCGCTCGCGTCGATCCCCGTGGAAGTGGAACAGGTCGACGCGGCTGCGCCGGAAGTGCCGGCCGAGGAAGCGGCCCCCGCTGAAGCCGAGGCTGAAAGCAACGGTGCGGCGGAGACCGAAACGGCCCCGGCGGCCAGCGATCCGCTCGCAGCCATGCACGGGCTCGATCCGCAGGAAGTCAATGAAGAGATCGCCGAGCTGCGCCGCAAGCTGTCGCGCCTTGGCTCGGTGAACCTCGACGCCTTGCAGGAACTGAACGAGCTGGAAGCACGCTCGCTCAGCCTCAACACGCAGAATGCCGACCTGGTGTCGGCCCAGCGTTCGCTGCAAGAGATCATCGAGACGATCAATCGCGACAGCCGCAAGTTATTCCAGGACACGTTCGACACGATCCGTACGCACTTCCAGGAGCTGTTCCGCAAGCTGTTCGGCGGCGGCATGGCAGACGTGGTGCTGGAAGACGAGAACGACATCCTGGAATGCGGCATCGACATCATCGCGCGGCCACCGGGCAAGGAGCTGCGCAGCATCTCGCTGCTGTCCGGCGGCGAGAAAACGATGACGGCGGTGGCCCTCTTGCTGGCGATCTTCCGCAGCAAGCCGAGCCCGTTCTGCATCCTGGACGAGGTGGACGCGGCCCTCGACGAGGCCAACATCGGCCGCTACACGGGCGTGCTCCGCGAGTTCCTCGACCGCTCGCAGTTCATCATCGTCACGCACTCGAAGAAGACGATGGCCTGCGCCGACGTGCTCTATGGCGTGACCATGCAAGAGTCGGGCATCTCCAAGCGTGTGGCCGTCCGCTTCGAGGACTGGCCCGACGACGACAAGCCCGCCGGTGCCAACAACAGCCTCACCATCGGCACCACGGGGCGGTGACCGTCATTGCGACTGTTTGCCCCCCACGGCCTCCCTGGGCAGCAGGGCCGCCCGGAATCCGTAATAATCGCGGAGTTGCTGATTCTTGAACAAGAAATTGGCGGCCTGGCAGCATTCGTGATCGGACACGAAAGATCCGCCGCGCAACATGCGCGCGATTGCCGTGCCATCCACCACGGTCTCGTCGTTGCACCACTCCCACATGTTGCCGTGCATATCGTGCAGGCCGAGCCGATTGGGCGGGAACGATCCCACCGGGCAAGTCCGCCTGGGCTCATTGTCCCGAACCTTGGCCCGGTCGAGTTGCAGGACATTGCTGGGCAGGTCGAAGTAGTAGTGGAAGCCGTAGTCGGCCGGATCGTCGGACGGGCCGCCGCGACAGGCATATTCCCATTCTTCCCCGCTGGGCAGGCGATAGACCCAGCCCGGCTTCTTGTGGAGGGCATTCAGTCGCTCCAGGAAAACCTGTATGTCGAGCCACGAAACATTCTCGACGGGAAACTTCTTCAGATCCTGGTCCGCCACGTCAAGGATGAGCTGGCTGCAATCGCCGTTTCGTGAGTAGTGGCTGGGATTGTTGCCCATGACCTCTTGCCACTGCTCCTGCGTCACCTCGTACTTGCCCAGGTAAAAGGAGTAAGGAACTTCGATCCGACGAACGCCCGGCTTACCGCCACCCCCGCCCATCAGGAAGATCCCCCTGGGGACGAGCACGAATTCCATACCGATGTCGTTGGTGAAGGTCTGTGGCAAGTCGGGCGCAGTGTCGGGGTTCGTGCCGGGCTGCTGCTCGCCATTTCGCTCTGAAGTGAACGGGCCAAAGACGACAAGCAGGAGGACGAGTAGCCCGCCCAGGCCGGCAACGCTGGCTAGGACAAGCCGGCGCGAACGCTGGCTCGCGGGCCACACAGGCACTCCATTCGCCTCTTCGTTCTCGAAACGGGCCAGTGCCGCACTCACCGCGCGTGCCGAGCCGGGCCGCCGGGCTGCCTCCTTCGCCAGCAATTGCATGGTCAACGCATCGAGCGCGGGCGAAACGTCGGCGTTCAATGGCTGGATCGGCCGCGGCGGGTCCTTGGCCAGCGCGAGCAGCTGCGACATCGTGTCGGTGCCCGCGAAGGGCCGCTCGCCCGTCAGCATCAAATAAAGCACCACTCCCAGGCTGAACAGATCGCAGCGGTGATCGAGCGGCTGGTTGGCGGCTTGCTCGGGAGCCATGTATGCCGGCGTGCCCATGAGCGTGCCCGGCCTGGTCAGTTGCGAATCGTCGCCGACGGCGCGGGCCAGCCCGAAATCGAGCAGCTTGATCGTCCCGGTTTTCTCGTCGAGCCAGATGTTGCCCGGCTTGATGTCGCGATGAATCAGCCCGTGCTCGTGGGCAGCGGTCAAGCCGTCGGCGATCTGCCTGGCGATGCGCACCGCCTCGGCAACGGGCAGTTTCTTGTCGCGCTTCAGCCGCGTCGAGAGCGACTCCCCCTTGAGCACCGGCATGGCCAGGTAGGGCAGCCCGTTCACTTCACCCACCTGGTGGATCGGGACGATACAGGTGTCTTCCACGGCGGCGGCGGCCCGGGCCTCACGCAAGAAACGCTGACGGCATTCTTCGTCGGCGGCGAATTCCAGCTTCATCACCTTGATGGCGACCAACCGCTGGAGGGCAGGCTCCTCGGCTTGCAACACGGCGCCCATGCCGCCCACGCCGAGCACCTTCAAGACCCGAAATGCGCCGAAGCGGCCCAGCTCATCGGGCTGTTCGGGCGGCGCCAGGAAGTTCAGGTTGACGCCGTGCGTTGCCGCGGGGGCAAGCGTCTTGTCGTTCTCGGCCATGGCGGACGCGGGCCGACCCATGCGCTCCGTTTCGCCTCCGGATGCGGAGCGCGACGACGGGCGGTCACGGGCACTTCGTATCGCGACCAGCAGCGCATCGGCATGCTCATCGAAGGAGCGCAGCTTCGCCTCGCACTCGGCACACTCCTCGATGTGCTGCGCAACCTGATCTACCGCTTCGTCGGCCAGTTCGCCGGTATGAAAGCGCTTCAAATCTTGTTGCGACGGGCAGCCCGACGTTTCCATCCCTTTCTCCGCGAAGTCAGTCGGCGGGGTAACGCGCTGGCGAAGGAGCACGATGCCGACTCAGTTTCCCACCGCTCAAAGACGAATACAAGGGTCCAGCGTGGTCCAAGCGTTAGATGTGCGTGGCCTGGCGCGTGGGTTCTCGCGCTTGCCCGAGATAGGCAGCGTAAGCTTCGGTCATCTTGGCGCCAAACAGGACGACCTGGGACGAATAGTAGACCCAGAGCAAGACGATCGCCAGCGAGCCGGCGGCCCCGAAGGTCAAGGCGGTCGTGCTGTATGCCAGGTAGAGCCCGATCAGGTAGTTGCCGAAAGAAAACAGGGCCGCCGTGACGAAGGCCCCAAGCCACACCACGTTCCACGTCACCTTCACGTCGGGCAGCGATTTGTAAATGGCCGCAAAGAGCATCTCTTTCACGACAAACGGCCCGACGAGAGTGA
>JBFWSD010000449.1:0-5957 GCA_050248575.1 Gemmataceae bacterium | reverse complement strand
CCAGGATCATGCATACGGCCAGCGGGCACCAGACCTGCAAGCTCAGCCCTTGCCGCCACAGGAAGTAGGAGCCAATCGCCGCATAAGCGAGCACGGGCAGCCCGATCAGCGAAACCATCACGATGATGCGCCAGCGACTCATCAGCTCGACTCCACTTGCCTGGCAGCTGGCCCTTTGAAGTCCTTGGCGTAAGCGGCAACAAAGAAGCCGACGGTGCCGTTCAGAAGTATCAGCGGTACAAACGGCACATTGCCCATGAAGAGCGCAACCGCAACCAGGATATTGATCAACCCCCATTCCACGCCGGGCAACCCACCGATTTCCGGCCCCTCGTCCAGGGCATACCACACTCCCAGGCCCGGGAAAATCGCGTTGCCGATGAAGGCAAAGGGAGGCGACTTCGGCTCCCCTGCAATCGTTTTTGCAGCAGACAACGTGTCAGCTTGTGCAGCCCCTCCAGCGTTCTTCTTGCGCGAGTTCGTCCGCGCCGCGACCGCCACCGCGATCATGCCGTTGACGACCGACAGCATCAGCCAGGGTTCGATACTATCGCCGCCGCGTAGATTCGCCAGCAAGACAAAGTGGGCCACGAAATTGGCCGCAAACCAGAGAAAGCCGTCGAACACGTAGGCCAGGCCGTAGCCGGGCAGCAGAAAACTGAAGAGGAATGCTGCCAGTAACGACTTGCGTGCGGGTGTTTCACTCATGATTCGGCCCGCACCAGTGGCCTGGATTCATCGACGCACCAGCCGAGTCGGCTGCGCATTCCTTTGCTGGCGGCCAGCCCCGTCAGATAGCCGACGATGAAGTTCAAGAGCAGCAGCAGATCCGTGCGCAGGCCGCCATACAAGGCGACCAGACTGATCGTGGCGTTGATCAACCCCCATTCCCAGTAAGTGAGCAGGCAGCCCTTTCGAATGTCGTCGAGTGCGTAGGCCACGCCCAGCCCCGGCAGGAAGAGATTCAACAGGCCGGCGAACGCGGTATGTTTTGGTTCGCGCGGCAGGACCCGATCCTGATTTCCCCGGGCGGCAACCACAAAGGCAGTCACCGCATTGATCCCCGCCAGGATGAACCAGAGCAAGCACCACGGCTGCCGCGGATCGAAGTCAGCGGCGCTGTTCCAGAAGGCAAGGCTCTCGACATCGCCCACGCAAGGATACAGGACGGTGAAGCAGCCACTCGTCGCCGCGAATCCGATGAGAATCCCAGCCCAGAGGCCCCGTGCGTAGGCCACGCCAAAGCCGGGCAGCACCAGGCTACAGAATGCCGCCAGAATCGGAGATGGTGCCCCACGCGTCATTGCTTCAGTCTACCACCTCATCGCGCTGGTGTGGGCTCGAACTGGCCCGTCCCCAGCAAGGCTGCGATGCTCGAGTTCGATTGCGGCGCGTGGCGGCGGGAAAACGGCAAAGAGCACGAGGGCCAGCAGCCCATTCATGATCATGAGCACGAAAAAGCTCGCACCGCCAATGAGCAGGGCCAGCCAGACCAGGAAATTGACCAGCCCCCATTCCCAGCCGGGCAAATCAGCAACCACACGGGCACCCAGCACATACTCCACGCCGACGCCGGGAAAGAAGGCATTGAGCAGCAAAGCATGGGCAGGCCACTTCATTTCGGGAATGCGGCGGCCCGCGGGCCGTGCTGCCATCTGCTTGCGAATCGCGTACACGGCCGCCACGAAGGCCAGGATGGCGTTCGCCGTCGCACTGATCAGCCAGGCGGTTCCCGGCGAGGTTTGCAAGCGGTTGCCAAGCATCGCGAAGATGAACACCACGATCGCGAAATTGGGTAATGCCCAGAGCAAGTGATCGAAGACGTACGCCAGGCCGAAACCGGGCAACAAGAAGCTGAACCAGGCAGCCCCCATGGGAGACTTGAGCTGCGGCGGGCGCTCGTCGTTCGCTTCATCAGGTTCGAGCCCGGCGGGCCGGACGGGCGGCCCCTGGATGGTCACGGCCACGAAGGCGAACATGGCATTCGGGATCGCCAGCACCATCCAGGCCATCAGCCCGAGCTCTTCGTAGAGAGCCTGAAAGAGGAGGATGGTGACGCCAAGATTCACCAGCAAGGGCACCGGATGGGGAAAGGCATAGCCCAGCCCGAAACCGGGTAAGAAGAAGTTCAGACACGCCGCCGTGACCGGATTCTTCAATACCGTGGTTGCCCTGTCGGCAGCACGTGGCTCGTCAACGTGGTTGACCATTGCGTTCAGTGCCAAGGATTCGCACAACGGATGCCGCCCGTCCAGACTAACACGCAGACTCATCGAGAGGTTGACGTCACTCCTCGTGTCAGCTCAAAACTCCTTGAGAACAGACAGGATTTTGGTCTGTGGTGCCGGGCCGGTGACGTGGACCTTGCTGTCCTTGTCGACGTAGACGTCGACCTCGCTGCGGACGCCGAACTCGGGCAGGTAGATGCCGGGCTCCACCGAGAAGCAGGTGCGAGGCAGCACCGTGCGTTCCTCGCGCGTTTCCAGGTTGTCCATGTTGGCGCCGTTGCCGTGCGTTTCCTGGCCGATCGAATGGCCCGTGCGATGGCAGAAGTACTGGCCGTAGCCCGCCTTGTCGATGACGTCGCGGGTGGCCTGGTCGACTTGCCAGCCCTGCAGTTTTTCTTTCTTGGCGAAGGCGGTCCGCACGCGTTCGATGCCGGCATCGCGGGCCGCGGCCACGATATTGAAGATCTTCGTGTACTTCTCCGGCACGTCCTGGCCGACGAAGCCGGTCCAGGTCAGGTCGCTGTAGACGGCCCGCGGCTTGTCGAGCTTGGCCCACAGGTCGATGAGCACGAAGTCCCCTTCCTTGATTTCCGCATCGTTGCCCACCACGGGCTCATAGTGCGGATCGCCCGAGTGAGCGTTGACGCCGACGATGGGCGGATGATCGGTGACCAGGTGATGTTGCTTGAAGTGATCGACGATGCGCTGCTGCACGGCGGTCTCACGGACCTTGCCCTTCTGCCTGATCTCATCAGCAAGAAACTTCCAGGCCACCTGGAAGGCGCTGGTGGTGTGCTGCGAAGCTTCCAGGTGCATGGCCCACTGTTCGTCGTCCCAGCAGGCTTCGAAGAACTGGATGAGGTCCCCGGAGGGCACAATTTCCACGCCGAAGGAACGGACGAGCTCGATGGTGCCCGCATCGACGCGCGAGACGTAGGGGTTGGCGTTGCGCGGCACGTATTCCATGGCGATGCGTTTCTGCCCCTTGATGAGTTCCTGCACGCCGGCTTCGAGCTCTTGCCAGCGCAAGTAGGAGCTGGCGTTGCCCGGGTAGGCATCGAGGACGTGGGGCTCGATCTGATGAACGAGCTTGCGCGGCTCGCCCTTGGCCGGGATGAAGTAGAACCAGCGCCGGGTGGCGTGCGCGTCGGGCGGGAAGCCGAGCACGCGGCGGGCGAGGATATTCAGCCCGCGGAAGTCATAAAGCAGCCAGCCGTCGAGGCCAAGCTGCTGGATCGCCTGTTGCACTGCCTTCGCGTCGAACATGAGTCTCTCCAGTTTTCTGGCGAGCGGGGAGCGTCAACTCCCGGAGGAACCGAGATCATCCTCCGAGCTCGGCTCGCCTAATACCAGTTTGTCGGCGACCTCAAAGGTCGCAAGCCTGCGGGCCAGCCAGGTATTCAAGTGTCGCCTCGACCGCGGGCCGAGGACAGGACCAGACCAGGAAGAACAAAGCCTGCCGCGCCCAGCGCTGGGCCGGATGATTGCGCAGGAAGCCTGTCCCCTTGCTGGCGGTAAGAGCCGATTGCGTCGCACGAAGCACCAGGGCGTTGGCGCGGGCACGCAGGGCCAGGGCCGCCTCGGGCGTGCCTCCCTTCTCGGCCAGTTCGAGAAGTTCCGCCAGTGCAACTTCTTGAGCCTTGTCGAGCCGGTCGGCGACGAACTGAAATTCGCTGCGCTGCCCGGCTTCTTGCTTCAGGAAATCGATGGCGCCGCGGGCCAGGCCAAGGGCCAAACACGATGTCTCCAGGCCGCCCGTGCCCGCCTTGCCCGCGGTCAGGACCTTGTCCGCCGGGCCCGCCAGCACCCATTCGCGCGGCAAGACGACGCCGCTCAGCTTGATCTGGGCCGTGAGTGAACCTTGCAGGGCCATCAACTCGAGTGCGGGCTGCACGCTCACGCCGGGCTGCTTGCCCGGCAAAGCGGCCAGGATCTGCCTGTCGTCCTCGAGCACCGCTCCAATGATCAAGTGATCGGCCTGTGCGGCGCCCGTGACCCAGGGAATGGTGCCGTCGAGCACGACGACAGCCTTCTCTTCGCGTGCCACCAGGGCCGCCTTCCCATACTGCCTCGACGTGGTCAGTTGCGACAAGCCGACCGTGGCGAAGGTCTCGCCCCGCGCCAGCGCGGGCAGCAGGCGTTCGCAGAGTTCTTCGTTGTTGCTGGCCAGGATGCGGCGGACGGCGGCCTCGCGCTGACTGAGGATGAAGCAAGTCGTCATGCAAGCGGCGGCCAGCTTCGCGTTGCCGGCGAGGATGTCGGCTGGAGAGCGCGCGTTGCCGCCATACTTCTCGGGAACGCACCAGCCCAGCACGTCGGCCTCGCGCAACGCGGTCCAGGACGCGGCGGGCCAGACCGAGTCGCGATCGGCAGCCCCGGCCTGGTCGGCCAGGAGCTTCAGTGCCTCGTCGAGGGGGATGGTCATGAGAGTAGTTTACAGATCGTCCGGGCACTGGCGAAGCGTGCGCCGGGCCGCTAGGATAGTGCCTGGCCCGCAGATATTTCTCTCCTCCTACAGGGTTGATTCCATGCGACGAGCCTTACTCCTCGCCGGCCTGGTCGGCATTGCCGTCTGGTTCCTGTCCACTTCCGCCGCGGATGACGCACCCAAGAAGACCAAGCGCGCCGCCTTCGGCATCGACAAGCGCGTGCCGTGGACCACGTCGCGGGTGAAGGGGACTCCGGAACCGCCGCCCCCCTATCGCAGCGAACCGGCGTTTCCCAAGCTCAAGTTCGATGAGCCGCTGGAACTGACGGCGGCCCCGGGCAGCGATCGCCTCTTCGTCGCCCAGCGGCGCGGCAAGCTCTACTCGTTCAAGAACGATCCCGCCGTGGCCAGGCCCGATCTGCTCCTCGACGTCAAGAAGACGGTGTACGGGCTCGCCTTCCATCCCAGGTTCGCCGAGAACGGCTACTTCTACGTCACCTACATCGTTGATCCGGGCAAGGACGAGGACAAGGGGACCAGGCTGGTCCGCTTCACCGCCGACCGCAAGGACCCGCCCACGGCCGACCTGAAATCGGAAAAGCTGATCCTCGAATGGCCCTCGGGCGGCCATAACGGGGGCTGCTTGCGTTTCGGCCCGGATGGCTATCTCTACATTGCCACCGGCGACGGCTCCGGCATCGCCGATGGCCGACACACCGGGCAGGATCTCAGCGACCTGCTCGGCGCTCTGCTGCGTATCGACGTCGACAAGCAGGACGGCGACAAGAACTACGCCATTCCGCCCGACAACCCGTTCGTGAAGGAAAAGGGAGCTCGGCCCGAGAACTACGCGTATGGCTTGCGGCAGCCCTGGAAGTACAGCTTCGATACCAGGACCGGCGACCTGTGGGCCGGCGAGGTCGGGCAAGACCTGTGGGAGATGGTCTACAAGATCGTGAAGGGCGGCAACTACGGCTGGAGCATCCAGGAAGGAGCCCATCCATTCCGTCCCGAGCGCAAGAAAGGGCCGACGCCGATCCTGGCCCCGATCGTGGAGCAGCCCCACTCGCTCTTCCGCTCCGTCACCGGCGGCTACGTCTATCACGGCAAGCGCCTCAAGGAACTGGAAGGCGCCTACATCTATGCCGACTACGACACGGGCACCTTCTGGGCCCTGCGGCACGACGGCAAGAAGGTCACCTTCCACGAAGAAATTGCCGTCACGCCGCTGCGCATCGTCGCCTGCGGGCAAGACAACCAGGGCGAAATCTAGCATGTCGACTTCATCGGCGGCGGCATCC
>JBFWSD010000448.1:0-5961 GCA_050248575.1 Gemmataceae bacterium | reverse complement strand
GGGCGCATACTCGCTGGCCGAACAGGCGATCGAGCTCGGCTATTTGCCCAGGCTCACCGTCATTCACACCTCACAAGAAATGATGGGCCAGATTTATGTACCCTTCGTCAACTATGCCTTGATGATCGCCAGCATCCTTCTGGTGATCCAGTTCCGCGAGTCGGCCCGGCTCGCCGACGCCTACGGTGTGGCCGTGATCGGCACCATGCTCATCACCACGCTGCTCCTCTTCCAGGTCATGCGACTGTGCTGGGGCTGGGGCTGGCTATCCGCCGGCGGCATCCTCCTGTTGTTCCTGGCGGTTGACGTCCCCTTCTTCGTGGGCAACCTCACCAAGATCGCCACCGGCGGCTGGGTGCCCCTGCTTGTCGGCGGCGTGCTCTTCACCATCATGACCACCTGGCGCAAGGGCCGCGACAAGCTCAACGACCCCAACAACACGCAAGCCTTCCACTTTCCCCTCGAGCTGTTCGTCCACGAGATCACCCAGAACAAGCCGAACCGCGACGCGGAGACAGCCGTGTTCATGACCGCCGCCGAAGACATGGTGCCCATGTCGCTCTTGCGAATGTACGAGCGGACCAAGGTGCTGCCTTGCAGGCTGGTATTGTTCACGGTGAAGGGGGTGCCGGTACCGCGTGTGCCCGTGCAAGAGATGCTCGAGGTCCGCCATTACGGCGAGAGCTGTTTCGGCGTGACGGCCCGCACTGGCTTCATGCAAGGGGCCAACATGCTCCTCTTCCTCCGCCTGTGCAAGCGGCAGGGGCTCGAACTCGAACCGGAACACGTCTATTTCTATCTGTCGCGCATGACCCTGGTGACCACCAGGCCCGGGCTGCGCGGCTGGCGCGAACATCTGTTCGCCTTCCTCTATCACAATGCCAGGCCGGCCACGTCGTACTATCGCTTGCCCGCCGATCGAGTCGTCGAACTGGGCCGCATGGTCGAGATTTGAAGCACTTCCGACCCTGCGGGCTGGACGACCTCTCCCACCCATTCTCGAGCAGCAACTGGTACGGCCGTTATCCGAAATAGGGCGTAGGAATGCTGCCCAGCAGGCGATAGAGGGAGCGCGGCAGCCGCTGGACAAACTTTCGCGGCCAGTCATAGCGAGCATCTGAACTATCGCGCATCGAGACCGTCTTGCCCCCTCGAACGTAAGTGGGCAGATGCTCTTGCTGTGCCAGCCATTTCTTCTTGAAGAAGAGCAGGCTATTCTGAGCCGGAGAGTCACTGCCCATATCAAAGCACGTGAAACCCTCGTCAATCAGACTGTTGATAACCTGGAAGAGCATCAAGTCATTGGGCCGCATGGGCCTGCCGGCTGGATATGAGGCCGAGTAGCCGTAAATCGCCGTCGTCCCCAAACGAAAGACGATGCAGGCCGCCAGTGCTTCCTGCTTGTGGCGGCAAACAAAGAGTTTCAGCCGGCCCGCGGGGCACAATTCTGCAAACATCTTCGCAAAGAATCGACGCGGAAAGCAGGGTACGCCGAGTTCTTGTTGTGTTGCCAGGTGAAGCTCGTGCCAGACGTCAATCTCGTCAAGTGGGTTGTCGCTGGCAGCAACGGAAAGACCAGCACGTTCAGCTTGCCGAATCATGTTGCGGGTCTTGCTGCCCAGTTCTTTCCAGTAGCGCTCACGACTCTGCCCGGCCAAGTTCACGCTGCTGCGAATCCAGTGAAGGCGTTCCTCGAAGCGGTAGTCGCTCGTGAGGTCTGCGGGCATGGGCTGCAGGGACTTGACGATGATTTCGGCAGCCCCCTGCGCTTGAGCCGTTTCCAGTGCATAGGTCAGCAGCAATTGCAAGGATGCTGGATCGTCCCAAAGTGGCCCGCCACGATCGCGAAAGGGGACTGCGACAAGACGACGGCCTTGCAAGCCGCGTACGCGGTATAGCCTCAACATGCCCGTGGGAGGGCCGCCCGGCTCACGACGCGCCATAGCACCAAACGATTCATATCCCAGTGTCCGGAATATATGGGCCCAACTTGACAGCTGGTACACCGAACCTTGCGGGTGCGCGGCTACGTAGCCATCGAGCATGCTGTCGTCTTTCGATTCTATCTGTTCAACGCAACCACGTTCACAGATGGCATCCGACATATTGGCACCCCTGATTCACGCCACCAGATGGCTCTCCGCACCCGCATGCGCCTCGGGATCCTGCCCGCAAGATCAATGGACGGCTCGCACTCATTTCCGATTCGCGGCAAAGCCATGAATCACACGGCTCTAGCTAATTCGGCCTTTCCAATTCCATTGCATTGAGGATTACTGGAGATCTGTAGCGCAAAAATCGATTCCAGGAATTAGAGCTAGCTCTCCACATCACGGATCTTGCCCATGCCGCCTAACTTTCAGGCGCAATGAACACCCCGCTTCTACCTGAGTCAGAAGATCTAGTCAATTGTGAGCAGAATCAGGTCTGTGCCAGCGATTCTCAATGCCAGTTGCTTGGAGCAACCCAGTTTGCCGGGGCGGCCAACGCTTCTCTCCATGTGTTCTCCTGCTTGCTCGGGGCACCTCAATTGCCCGGCGTGGCACTCTTTGCCTATTGTCACTTTCACCACTCTTCGCGAATTATTCAGTCTGAAACCTCTGCCCGGCGTTCACCTAGACCGATGTTGCCGAGCATGTTATTGATAAACCAGGATCACATTCGCGGGGACAAGGTGATGTCGCCACGCCTTCATTTCCAAAGAAATTGACGCCACATTTAATAGATGTCGGAGTGGGAACATGCTGTGATCGACATCGTTGTCCATTCTGACCAGCCACATTGCTCCTATTTTCAGCGACTTCCCAGTCGATGCGGGCCTGGAGATTGCTGATGTGATGCAATGACGGCCTTCGCCAAGAGACGTACATGATCCCACGCTACTTGCCACGAATAGAGCTTTCTGCCTGGCGTCGGTGGCTTCGCAGGGGCCCAGACCTCGTGGCCAAGGACCGGCGCGAATTTCTGGCCGGACTGCAGGTTCCTTCGGACTGGAATGCCTGCGTCTTTCCGCGCGCGCGCAATGCGCTGCAAACAGTCTTCTGGAACCTGCACCGTCAGCGCGGCCGTGGCGATGTCGCTCTTTCAGCCCAGATCTGCCCGCTGGTCGTCCGGCTTGCGAATCAAGCCGGCTTCGGAACGCGGTTCGTGGATCTTTCGGTGTCGGGCCCGACGCCTGCGCCGGAGTCGTTCCGTTCGCTCCTCGATAGCGACGTCGCAGCAATCATCGTGTCGCCCCTCTACGGCCATTTGCCCGGCGACTGGTCGGTGCTGGAGTCGAACTCGCCGCAAACCGGCAGGCCCTGGATCATTGTGGATCTGGCCCAGGGACTTGGCTTGCCCTGCACGGATTCGTTCTTTCATAGCGCCGATGCGATTATCTACAGCTTCGGACTTGGCAAAGGGCTTGATTGCGGTGGGGGCTTGCTGCTTACAAACAGACAATTCACCTTGCCCAGCCGACGAACATCCGGAAATACGAGCCACTGGGGCAGTCTTGCAAGTGCATTGGCGCTACGAGCCTTGATGGCAGTCGGCGTCTATCAATTCCTGGTTTCTTCAATGGACAGCGCCATTGACGCGGACAAGTCCTGTGATGTGCCAATTGGCATGGAATTGGCCAGCGATGCTGCTTTCTCGTTGTGGCAAAGCCGACTCCCTCGCTTCCTGAAGGAAATCGCCCGCGCCAGGGGGCGTTCACAAACCCTGGCGAGAACAGCTGCCGTGGCAAAGAATTGCCGGGACCTGGAAGTTTATTCGTCTGCAAGGTCAACTCATCTGCGTCAGGTGCTTCGCCTCAAGGATCCTGGTGCACGACCTGCCATTCTTGAATTTCTGCGCCGGAACGGTGTCGATGTTACCATTGCCGGGGAGCCGTTGCCTTTTCAGTATGTTCAGGGAATCCGGCCTGCCGATATGCCAAATGCTTGCATGTTCCAGAATGACTCAATCAAGTTGCCGTTCTTGGGACGACTCTCACCATCGAGTTTTGATTCCTTGACGGCAAAGCTGGAGAAAAGCTTTGCGTGACATTTACCTTTCTGAATTCCGTCTAACGGGACGCCAAGCTCTCGCGCTCTGGAATCGGGAGCCTTCGGCGGCACTATCGGCAGGATCATTTGACCGCCGGTTCTGGGGCTGGAAATCGAAGGATTTTGCCGATGCAACGATGCAGTACGCAGCCCGGCTGGCGATCGGCTATGCGGAACTCGTCAAGAAGACAGGGACCCTTCCTGCCTTCGTTGAATCCTTCGTTTCATTTGTCGAGCGTTGCCAACACAAGGACGGAAGTTTCGACCAATGCTACCCATTTGAACGAACGCCTGGCGTTGTCTTCGACATACTGTCCACGCTCGTTGACATCTGGAGGAGTCCCTATGTGACCGGGCCGGGGCGGTCACGCCTGGAGAAGGTTATTGCTCGGGCCGTGAAATTTGTGATATCGACTGACGAGTTCCATGGTGAAATTGCCAATCACTTCGCGGAATACGCCTTCGAGTGTCTATATCATTCTCATCACTTTTCCGACCCGCGCACCAGGGCCAAGGGGCAGTTGTATCTAGAACGACTGATCGGTCTTCAGGATCGCGAAGAGGGCTGGTTTCTCGAGTATGACGGCGCTGATGCAGGTTATCAGACCAGATGCCTGCGCTATCTCACCAAATGTGCGGCGTTGCTCGATAGCACCGAAATCTGGGACGCGGCCGAGCGCTCCGCTGATTTTCTCGAACACGCTCTGATGCCCGACGGTTCAGTGAATCCCATGCTGGGCTGCCGATCCACGGCATTGCTCTATCCGTCAGGATTTGAAGCGCTGGCCCGGAGAGATGCTCGATTTGAGGCCTTGGCCCGGCGTGTTCGCTTCGCGTGGAAGAATCAGCGCGTGCCGATGCCGAGCACCTTGGATTTCGAGAATGCAATTCGCCTGGCGGACGACGCCAAGGACGCGGCCGAGCTTTGCCCAGAAGCCGCCAGCGCTGCAGAACTGCCCTTTGACAGTGGCGGCCCGCGCCTCTGCCACTACCCGCGCGCTGGACTGGTGATCCTTCGCGACCCCGGGAGGCAGGTGTTTGTTCAACACAGCCTTGGGGGCTCCACCGTTGTTTATTGTCACGATGCCGAGAATGGCTGGACGCTTCGGCACGAGGACAGTGGGTATATGCTCAGCAATGGTACGAAACGCTGGGTCACGCGTATGCCGAAGATCGGATCGCTGAAGTGGGTTGACGAATCGGGATTGCTGGTCGAGGTTCCCTTTCACCGTGCTTTGCATGATGAATTGACTCCCCAGCGCATGATTCTTCTTCGCCTTCTCAACTTCACAGTACTGCGCTGGAAATGGACGGCAGAGTTATTTCGACGCATTGTCGTCCGACGACTGATGACCGGCAAGCAGGCAATCTCGTTGATCCTCACGAGAGAGATTGCCATCGATTCCGAGGGAGTGACGGTTGCAGACAGGATCCAGGATGAGCGACCAGTGTCGCAACGAAACCAGGGTCGCTTGCAGCATTGCCGCAGAATCGTGAGCACCCACATGGCAAGTTCGAGATATTTCCAGGACCAGGAACTGGAGAGCCTTCCGCTAGGATGGGCAGAAGACGTCCCCTGGGATACTCGGGAAGCCTGCGAAAAACGAATTGTCGCCCCCAGTCCACCATGGCGGCATCAGTCTCAGTCGGCATGAGGGGCAGTTAGTGTAGACGCAGCCTGGGAAGGAATGTATAGCCCCGAAGCGACTCTTGAGTCGAAGACAACCAGAGCATGCTCTTGAGCAGGTGGCGACACCTGAAGTTCGAGCCGTTGACAGTTGTCTGGTGCCGGCCGCCAGCGCCTGGCTGCCGGAGGGTTGCTGAAGTTCTTCGGCATGGCTTGTCAGGCGAGTCGGTCCTAACTGGAGTGCTGCAAGGGAGGCACAAATGTTTGCTGAACTGAAGAAGGCTTTTTCCGTGGCAAAACATC
>JBFWSD010000447.1:0-5978 GCA_050248575.1 Gemmataceae bacterium | reverse complement strand
GCCCGAAGCATCCCCGCCTGCGCAATGATGGCCGATTTCTGTCTGCTCTTAGTCATTGCACCCGCCACTGCGCAGCGGGCTACTTTCCCATAATGATGCGCCGGGCCGGGGAAAAGTACGTGTCAGGCTTGTCTGTCCGTGGAACCACGAATCGGGGGAGAAAAAGGGGACGCAGCGGACGCGGCTAGTTGCGTCATCACTTCTTCGGAATCAGCTCCAGGCACATGATGCGGTCGGCGCCGCGCACGTAGAGCAGCCCGTGGGCGAGGATCGGGGCCTCCCAGCAGGGCTCGCGCAGCAGGTTACGCCCCTCCTTGTCGCGCAGCGCCAGCAGCGAGACCTCCTCGTACTTCTTGGGATTCACCTTGAGCAGGCGGAGTTGCCCGTCCTCGCACATGCAGATGAAGTGGCCGTCCACCATGAGCAGCGAGCAGCGTTGCAGCTTGGGGACGCTCCACATCACCTTGCCCGTGGCCAGTTCGATGCAGCGCAGCTCGGCGTTGTACTCGTGACGGCCGCTCGAACCGTACAGGTAGCCGTCGTGATGAATGGGCGTGTTCCAGTGGCACTGCATCGCCGTGTTCTGGTTTTCGTTGGCGTCGGACCAGAGGACCTTGAAGCCATCCCCCTTGATTTGCAGGAGGGCGCTGCCCGGGCCGTAGGTCTCCGAGATAAAGACCTTGTCGCCCACCACGACCGGGCAGGCCGCATTCACGCTCTCGAGGATGCGGGCGCGCCACGGGAAATGAAAACGTTCTTTGCCCGTGGCCGGGTCCATGCCGAGCAGCCCGCCGCGTGCGAAGACGAACAGCCAGCGCTTGCCGTCGATGGTGGCCGTCACCGGGCAGGAGTAGCTGGCCAGCTCGTCGCTCGACTTCCACTTGATCTTGCCCGTGTGCTTGTCGAAGGCGATGACGCCGGTGCCGTTGCCTTTCTGGGTGAGGCGCAGCCTTTCCCCCTTCGGGGAGCCGCCCACCTGGGCAATCAGCACATCCCCCTCGAGGAGGGGCGTGCTGCCGACGCCGAAGAAGTTCTGGACGACGCCGAACTCGGCAGCCGTATCGTGCTTCCACTTCACGGCCCCGCTGCGGGCATCAAGGCAATGGAGCATGCCCTCGGCGCCGTAGATGTAGACGCGATCGTCGTCGATGACCGGCGAGCAGCGCGGGCCGTTATTGTAGCCGTACAGGTCCTCGTACTCGGTGGGGTACTGGAACTCCCAGAGGAATTCGCCCGTTTCGCTGTTCATGCAGGTGAGGGTGGCCTGATCTTCGAGCGAGATGGTGTCGAGCGTCGCGAAGGGCAGAGTGGGCAAGAGCTGCGGCGTGAGCGAGCAGATATTGCCGAACTGGGCCACGAAGTACAGTCCGCGAATGCGGCGGCGATCGAAGTGATAGAGCCTGCCCTTGCTGACCGAGGGCATGCCGTAACCGATGCCGACGCGTTTCTGCCAGACGATGCGCAGGCCCTCCTTCGGCCAGGGGGCGATGATGCCCTTTTCAGCGGAGATGCTGTCGCGGTGCGGGCCAAGGAAGCTGGGCCAGTCGGAGCCCGTCTTGCGCGTGCGCAGGTCGGGCACATCGGCCCGGTCCTGCACGGGCGTCGAGGAATCGCCATCAGGCAAGCGAAACGAAACCTGCTGCTGTGGCCCGGGCCGCGGCCTCTCTGGCGGCAGGATGGCAGCCTCCGGTGCGGGCACCGCGTTGTTGCTGCAACCGAGTACGAGCAAGCCGATGAGGGGAAGCCAGCGCATGCGTTGCCTCTCGTGTGAACAGTCAGGCGGGGGGTCGACTCTTGCGAGTGTACTCGATGGCAAGGGGCGACGGCAACCTTCGGGGCGAACTACATCGACCTTTGTCTGGAAAGGCGTCAGGCGGTTCGTTTGCGCGATGAAGGCCATTGATCTGAAATCCCTTCTCATGGCTGTCTCCGAACTTACGTCGCCGACCCGTTGGCCCGGGGCAAAAAAGTGCGCAAACGAAGCCGACACCGAACTTGTGCGGAGAGGCGGACTGCCCCCTTTCCAAATGGATCTTGCGCGGAGAGCGGAACAAGTACGTGTCAGGTTTGCCTGTCAGGTGCGGCAACGGGCGAGTGTGACTGCTGCCGCAGCATTTGCTAACCTAGCCGATCCACCTGGAGGATGGGCACGGTCTCGCTGTGGTATTCCGTGGTGTAAAGGAAATCGAGCCCGTTGGGCAGGTAACTCACGCTCTCCTGCTGGGGCAAGACAGTCAGTGGGATGACCTTGTAGGCCGGCCCGCCGCTACGACCATACCGGCTGAAATCGAGTACGCCGTTCACCAGCCGTGCTTCCAGTTCCATGGCCCCGTCGTAGGTGAGGATGAGCAATCTGCTGCCATCCGGAGCGATATCGAACGACGTGATGCTCGACGAACCGGTCTGCGACGCGAGGCTGAACGAACCGACGTATTGCAGGGTCTGCGTTTGCCCGCCGGCATTCTGCCACTGGGCCGCGCTCAGGCGATAGATCCGCGACGTGCTTTCCTTGGTCATGATGTACAGGTCGCCGCTGGGATGCAGGGCCATGGCCTCGGCGTTATGGGCTCCGTCCGGATAGCGCACGGTGATGCGAAAGGCAGCGTCCACCGAGGAGCCGAAGGCAGCCCGCTCCTCGATGAAGACCAGCGTGATGGAGCCGCGTGACGCGCCGTTATCGCCGATATCGCCGATGATGAGGTAATTCTTGCCGCCGAAGGAGCCGTAGGCGAGGTCTTCGGCATCCGACGGGCTGAACCCGTTCACGCGCACGCGCTGGGTGTTCTGCCCCTGAGCGTCGGTGACGTAGAAGTAGCCGCCATCGCCGGAGTCGTTGATGTGATAGAGCCGGCCGGGATAGGCGCGTGACACGGCCAGGCCGCTCGATTCGTCGATCTGGCTGGTATTGAGTGTGCCCACCTGGCGCGGGCTGCTCCAGCGTTGCCCGACGGGGGAGGGCGGAGGCGCCGGCGGAGCTTCGGTGACGGTGATCAACACCGTGTCGGTCTGTTGCTGCCCGGTCGCATCGGTCACCGTCAGCCGCACGGAATAGACGCCGCTGGTCGCGAAGACGTGAGTGAAACTCGGCGACGTGGACAGGACCTGTCCGTCGCCAAGGTCCCAGGCGAAGGCGAAGGGGCCGGTGCCGCCCGAGCCCAGGCCGCTCAAGGTGAGCGGCGTGCCGGCCTGGCCGGTCAGGTCGGGCCCGGCGTTCACCTGCAAGGGCTGGGGCGTGCCCGCGAAGGTGACGACGAGTTGCGGGGCCAGTCTGCCTTGCTCGCGCGCGGCCATGTACAGTCCGTCGGAGGAGTCCGCCATCAGCACGAAGGAGTAGGTGCCGTCGCCGTTGATGCGCGCGGTGACGTCGAACTCTTGCCAGCCGGTGCCGACGCGTCCCTTATCGTCGAGCAGCCCGCCGGTGCGGCCGGGCCGGTTTTGCCAGGTGATGCCGCTTTCGGTCCAGTTGTTACTGGCCGCGTAGATCTCCGGGCCGTTGCTGCTGCCGTCGGTCACGTAGAGGCGGACCCTGGCTGACTCGATCGGCCCGACCACGCCGTCGAGCGTGAAGCGCAGATAGGTCTCATTGCTGGGCGAGAGATCGGCCCGCAACTCGCTGGCGCTGCCAAAGTTGCTGCGTGCATGGGAGCGCGACACGCTGGCATCGGCATCGGCGACGAAGGTCAGTGTGGAGGGGACGTCGCGGGCCTCGAGTTGCTCGAGGCCAGGGCGAACTACAGACGGCGTACGTGCGGGCCGCTGTCGGCACCAGGCGCGCAGCTTGCCCCAGACACCATGGATCATCATGGCTCCTTCTTGTTCCGTGGGTGAGATCATAGATCGGCGCGCAAACCGCACGCCTTCGATGCCATCATCTACGGAGACGAAAAGGGGCCAGTTCTCAAAGGGACATGTCCAGGCAGTTTTCTTGATCCGCGTCTATTCGAATTTCAAGGGCGGGCCGGCCACGCTCGCGCCGGGCTTCACTTCGCCCTTGCCCGACATCACGGCGTTGAACAGCTCTTCGGGCAGCACGCGCAGCACGTTGAACAGCCCATGGACGCCCATGTACCAGTGCTCGCGCATGCCGCGCGATTCCGGCTTGCTGGTGATCTTCTTCACCTGTTCGGGAGTCATCATGGCCATCATGCCGGTCCCTTGCGGATAGCAAGGTACCTGGTAGCGCGGATCTTCCTGGCCCTGCTTGGCCATGGTGCGGCTGCCCGGGCCGACGCCCGAGACCATGTGGTTCATCATGTGATGGAACATGTGGCAATGCTGCACCCAGTCGCCGGGGTTGTTGGCGATGAACTCGCACTCGCGCACCTGGGCCACGCCGACGAGTACTTCATTGCCCGGGATCCAGGCTGGTTCGGGGATGCGGCCCCCTTCCGTGCCGGTGATCCACCAGGTGTGCCCGTGCAGATGGAACGGATGATGATCGAAAGTGCTGAAGTTGATGAAGCGAATCCGCACGCGGTGGCCCAGCTTGCAGACCAGCGGCGTGGCGTACGGCCCGGCGTGGCCATTGAACGTGAGGAAGTTGAAGTCCATGCTGGTCGTGTCGGGCGTGTTGCTCGCGGGCCGGATGGCAAATTCCTGGGCGATCAGCACAAAGTCCTGGTCGACCACGGGCTGGTAGGGCTCTTTCGGATGAATGATGACGGCCCCGACCATGCCGATCGCCTCTTGCATGGCGAAGTGCGGATGGTAGATGAAGGTGCCGACCTGGTGCAGGTGGAACTCGTAGACGGCGGTCTTGCCCGGCATGATCGGGTTCTGCGTGACAAAGGGGATGCCGTCTTGCGTGTTGTGCAGTTCGAAGCCATGGAAGTGCAGCGTCGTGGGCTCGGGCAGTTCGTTGTGGACGTGAACGCGGATACGGTCTCCCTGAAAGACCTCGAGGGTCGGCCCGGGCATGGTGCCGTTGTAGCCCCAGTGATTGATCCACAAGTCGGGCAGGATCTCGACCTTCACGGGCTGCGCGTGCAGATGAAACTCCTTGACGCCATCGACCATCTTGAAGGGCAGCTTGGGCAGATCGGGGACGGTGACCGGCACGGGGGGCAAGTTGGGATCGCGCAGCCCGGGCACGAGCTTGCCCCGATCGGTCGGGCTGCCCACCGGCCCGCCAACGCCCGGATGATAGCGGGGATACTCGTCCTTCTTCTCGGGTTCGGCCAGACCGCGGGCAGCGGCCCCTGCCGTGAACAGGCCGGCCGTGGCCGCCGTGCCGCGCCGCAAGAAGGACCGTCGCGAACTTTCCTGCCCCATCGCGCACCTCCCGCTATCAAGGACTGGCTTTTCAACTGCCCTCAAGCATATCGCGCAGAAGTCAAGGATGTCGGCGGGGACCGGAGCATGCCGATCCAAATCATCCCTTGGAGGATCAGATCTGTGGCTTGTTGCCGATTATTCGAGCTGCTGATCTGATGAGGCGAAGCTACTTCTTCAAGGGCAGGAATTCTCTGACCAACGTTCGCATTTCCTCTGCAGATCGGCATTCTGCGATGAGGACAATGTCCTCGATCGCATCTCCAATCGACTGTCGGTCCGGACGTGCTGTGATGATAATTCCAGGCATGGGAAGGCCGGCTGCCACCCGTTGAGTCGCGAATTCAATCATGGTGCTCTTGTCATTGGTGATCAACACTCGATTCTCGGCAGCAGCCCATTCGAGCACCTCTGGGTCCGGGGTTTCCTTGCCCAGCGGGAGCACGTCTTGAGCACGCACCAAATCGATGCTTGGCAACCGGCGTAGTCCCTTGATGATGGCGCCATGAACATCGGCATCACTGGCCAGGCGGAGCATCGCCATTCCTCTGGCTGCGCCGTGCCAGCAACTCGGCCCGTGAAGTTCGTGGCCGCTGGCTTTCCAGCTCCGCGCGCAGGGCTTCGGCTCTTTCCTCCCGCCGCTTCACGTACGCGCGCACATCATTGCGATGGCGAAGATAGTAGGCAATGACCTCGTACACATCGGC
>JBFWSD010000446.1:0-5985 GCA_050248575.1 Gemmataceae bacterium | reverse complement strand
GTATCGGGCTTGCCGCTCTTGTCCGAGTACGCCTGCGGTTGGCCCTTGGCCCACTGCATGGCTAGTCGGGCCGCGACGGTGATCGAGTCGACGAACAGCGTGTCGTAGCGATCCAACTGTGCCGGGTCGCCGTAGCGGGCGCACACAGCATCAAAGTGCGCCTGGCTGTAGGTCTGATCCTCGCGCAGTGCAGGATTCGGACCGCCGAGGAATACCGCGACATCGCGGCATTCGGGCCACGTGCGGGGGCGAAGTGTGTCGCCCGTCCAGCCTTCGACGGCCAAGTCGCCGGCCTCAAGGTCGACGAACAAGGTGCGCTCGGCATGTAGCGTCCAGAGCTGCGAGGTCTTGCCGATGCCACTCTTGCCAACGAGCACGCCCTTAACGCCGCGTTTCTCGGCCAAGCGCTGATCGGCACTGATGATGGGGAGGGCCATGCTCAGACCTCCGTCATCAGGGCGAGACGGTAACCGGGCTTGCCGGTCTTGACCGTACGAGCCGACTCGAACGCGCGGCGCAGTGATTCTGGCCAGGCGTTGAACTTGGTCTCGGCGACGCGGTAGCTGACGTCGACAAACTCGGTCGGGTCATCGCCGGCATCACGGATGCGGCGCACGATGTCAGCCAGCTTGTCCTGGTCCCACTCGACCTTTTTCGGCAGGTCGGCGGTAACACGAACGGTGCCATCGTCGAGATGGACTACGCCCGTGTCTTTGCCCTGCCGCAGGCGCAGCTGGCGGGCAGCCTCGGCGTACTTCAGGTCCAGTGCGCGATCGACGTGATCGACAAGCGCCTTGATCTGAGCGAACACTTCGGCGGTGTCGAGCTTGAGTTGGAACAACTCCTCAGCGGAGTGCTCGGCCAGCTTCCCAGCCGGCAGTTCCATCGCACGGTCGGCAGACAGGAGGCTCATGCCGCACCTCCCGTCGTGGCGGCCTGGGCGGTGCCTTGGCGCAGGGAATGCCGCTCGTAGGCTTCGATGTCTTCCAGCCGGTAGACCACGCGGCCGGGCAGACGGATGTAGACGGGGCCAATGCCCTGAACGCGCCAGCGCTCCAGGGTCTTCGGGGACAGGCCCCAGCGCTCAGCAAGCTGCTGTTGGGAAATTCGGGTGTCGCTCACGATAACGATCTCCTTGGTGATCGCGGTTCAATGCCGAACCGCGAGGGAGATCGTCAGCGCGAGGGGGTTGGAAGCAGGAGGGGAAGAGGCTTGGAAGCTAGGTGGAGATCCAGCGGAGTCAAATGGCGGGTTGAGATTCCTGGCGGGCACCATCTAGATCAGGAACGAGTCCGGAACTGTCAGAATCGGGGTGCAAGTTGACTCGACATTTGGGGGCTTTGATGAGCACTGAAACTCCGTGGGAGAAATCCGCGGCTGAGGAAGGAGTTACTGAATCGGAGCGCGCACTGACGCGACTGGCAAGAAAGGCATTCCTGAGCTTGTGGAGCTACCCCAACGTCTTCACTGATGAGGGTCGAGTTACGGGCAAAGGTGACGGAAAGGAACTGTGCGATTTGTTAGTCGTTTTCGGAAACGATGTGCTGTTGTTCTCAGACAAGCACTGTCACTACAACTCAGACACGCCGGTTGAGGTCGCTTGGCCTCGTTGGTACAAGCGCGCAATTGAAAAGTCGGTCAGGCAGCTCACTGGAGCGGAGAAATTTGCCAGAGCGTTTCCGAATCGGATCTACACCGACCGACAATGCCAGGCAAAACTGCCCATTGCACTTCCAGGGCCTGATGCCGCGAGATTTTTTTTGATTGCTGTGACACGGGGTGCTCATGACGCAGCAAGAATCCACTTCGGTTCTGGTAGCTCCGGGAGTTTCATACTCAGAAGTGATATTCGAGGAAAGCAGCACTACGAAAATCCTTTCCATGTTGGGTTTCCCCTCGATAACGGACGCTTCATCCACGTTTTGGATGAGGCGACAGTGGACCTGCTCCTGGAAGAACTCGACACTGTTGCGGACTTGGTTGAATACCTTGAATGCAAGGAAGCTTTCTTTTCAAATCCGAACGCAATTGTGGCCATTCCTGGAGAAGAGGAATTACTCGCTGAGTACATGACGACGCTGCGTGGAGGAAGACACGCGCTTCCCGAAGTTCCACCAGACTTTGACTTCTTTGCATTTCCCGAAGGAAGTTGGAACGACTATGCACGTAGCCATCAAAGGGAGGCGAAGCGTGAGGCTGACAAGGTTAGCTACGCCTGGGATCGCGTCATCGAACATCATAGTGGATTCATCAGAGCGGGCACGGCGCTCTCATTCACACTCCCGGAGCCAAGCGGAGGTGATCATGAGCGCGTAGTCCGGGCCATGGCGAGCCTTAACCGGCTCGTCCGGCGGAAGTGCGCGGCAGATCTCTTGTACGTGCTTTCGCAAGATCCGGAGGGAGGTGTCTTTGCTCGGATGAGCATGCTGGGAACCCCCCCCGATCGTTGTTTCGTGTTCTTGGCAGTGAAGCGGCAAAGTGACATTTCGTACGATGAGTACCGGGAGTCACGAAGGATGTATCTGACGACTTATTGCAACGCGATAAGAGAACAAATGCCTTCGCTGAAAGAGGCCATCGGCATTGCGGCAGAACCGTTCTCCGATGGCGAGTCCTCGTTTGAGTTCATCTATGTCGATCACTCCTCACCGATGTCCGTTGAGGAACAACGCATGTGGCGAGAAATGGCCGATGAACTTGGCATCGTGAGGCCGACAGCGCCTGAGAAATTCAATCGAGGCACTACTTTCGAGTTTCCAATTGCCTTCGGGCGGGAGCCAACGCAGAAGCAGCCAAACTTGAATCGGGCCGAGAGGCGGAAGCTGCAGGCGCTCGCTCGTAGGAAACGACGCCCTTGATTTGTAAAGTGGCGCGTCCACCGTCAAGAGCGGTTGATCCATACTTCACCGTTACCGTAGCCGAAGAATTCGAGGAACTCCGCCCGCTTTGTCACGTGTCGGAGTTCCGACGTCCCGTCGCCGTAGCCAGCCCGCCGCAACACCCACTCGAGTTTTGGCCGTCGATTGTCCGCTCGCCAAGCTTCGACCATGACCAGTGCGAAGTCGCGCTGCTTGCCGGAGAGTCTCAGCTCTCGTCCGTTGACCTTGAGCCAGGATCCATCGGGGGCGATATCGATTTCAGGCTCGTCTGCTTGGGGCGGAAAGCCAACAACCAGATCAAGTGCTGACCCGTGAATCTGCAAACGGCCATCCACGACTGAAATTGCGTCCGCAAGTGCGCTAACCACGCGTTGCCCCGGCTTGGTCAGGTTGCTCAGCACTGTCCGCGCGCTGCAGATCACCAGTTTGTGCTGGTCGCCTGTTGCATCTGTGATCGCCTTCGCTACTCGTCGTTCCGACTCTGCATCAGGCAGCCACGCAAAGTGCAATTCAATTCGACGACTTCGATGGTGGAACGAGGCAAGGTGCCAAAGCAGGTCTTGCACCAGCACCGCGAATGAATCTCCAGATGCTCCTGGAATTCCCTCCCGCAGCACCTCGAAGAAGCGGTTGAAATCGGGAACCAAGGTTTCCAACTGGGTGGCCGGGATCTCCACGTCACCGCAGTCGAAGCAGAGCGCACCGTAGCGGCCTTCCGTACGATATCGGGGCCGCAGGCGTTGTTGATCGCACCAGGGGCACAACACCTCGGTGAGCGGCGGCCCTGGGCGGGCGACGCCCAGGCGCCGTAGCTTCTCGAGTTCAGCTGCCTTGGCTGGCGGCGTTGCGTGCAGTGACACGCAACGCTTGGGTCCTAGCGCGAGCAGCTCGGCCAGAGCTTGGAGCACGTCAGGCGGCCGCTTCCAGCGGCGGGGCCAATCCGTCGACCAGACCCCACTCAATGAGGAAGGCCTCGACCATGTCACGCTCGCGCTCGGAGACCCTGTCCCACTTTATCGTTCCATTGCGACGGAACTCCAAGTACAGCGGTCGGCGAGGGCGACCAATGTCTGGCGCGACGAAGTGGATCGCGATCGTCGCTTGCAGGATCTGGAAAGCACCGGTGACAGGATTGGTATCGCCGAACCAGCGCTCTGCCAACTCGGCGGCCGAAGGTGCGTCCGGCTTGGCCGGTGATTCGATCACCAAGGTGGCACCAACATCCGTGATCGATCCGAACACCAGGCGTTTCAGCCGGATCCGCTCGATGCCGTAGCGGGGTGCATCCTTCACGGCCACACCGCGACGCAGTCTGGTCAGGTCAAAGGACTGCGGACGCAGAGGCTCGGCCTCCACATCGACTTTGAGCAAGTGTTCAACGAAGGCCGAGAGCAGCATGTCGTGATACCTCTTGCCACCGCGCACAGCCGTTTCCACGATGCCGCGCTGCGGGTCGTAGACCAGGGCCAGTTCCATGGCGGGGCGTGCTCGTCGTCGGGTCAGCGCTCCTTGCTCGAACTCAGCCCGGCTGTCTGCGAGACCTTCGATGTAGAGGGTCAGCTGAGTCAGACCTTCGGCATGACGGGTGGTGACCTCCACCGCACAGTGGTCCCCCGAGCCTTCCCGCTGCCGGTAGAACGCCGCCACTGTGCGCCCCAGCGCGTCGAAGTCGGTCTCCACCTGCGACATAGGCCGTCGCGCACTCAACTGGGTGCGCCGCGTTTCCGCCTTGCGGGCGTTGTCATCGAAGAAGCGAATCTCCTGTGCTTTTTCGAACACGCCTGGATGGTGCCAGAAGGTCCATAGCGCACGTTCGGCATAGCTGGCCATGTCCTTCATCGCGGTTGCCAGGGCGAGTGAGGGCGGGGACGCGTTGAGGATGGCGCGGTAGCCGGCCTCGTCGGCGAGGTCACTGGCTTCCTGCAGATTACTCAACAGGCTGGTACGCACCTCGCCTTCGACCTGGTCGATGGCCAGGCCGAGCGCCTTGATGAACTGAAAGTCCGGCGCGTCCCAATCGAAGTCTGCCGACATCGGAAAGGCGATCGCCGAGAAGTAGGTACGCAACGTGCGCGCGGGCACTGCCCGCAAGAATTTCTTGTGGTTGAACATCCGATACCTGAGTGGTGGTTGAAACGCGCCGCACCCCGCCCTCCGAAATCCCCCTGGAGGTGGCGTGACGGTCAGGATCCAACGGGCTCGTATCACCGACTGAGATTGCAATCGCCATCAGCGTTTCGCAGTCGCCCGCAGCTTCGGGATTCAGGAAAAGCGCCACCCCAGGGAGGATGGCAGCTCGTTTTGAGCGAGAGCGCCCCCCGATGTCGACCCCATCCAAATGCCCGCCTGAGGCCATGCGCCCGCGTGAACGCCGGGCAGAAATCATCTCCCTGCTGGCCTGTGCCGTGCTGAGATTGCGAGCGTCGGCGCCGAGACCGGTTGTCGTTGACTTGTTGGCCGGGCAGAGCGTCCATGCGACCCGTCTCAACCAGTCGGAGGACGCATGAAGCATCATCCCTCGGTCGCCGCTCAATTGGCCCAGCTGCCTGAACTGCCCATGGCGGACCTGTGGGCCTTGTGGGATGCCCATTTTGCGCAGCGGCCGCGTACCCATCACCGTGGCTTCGTCGAGTCGCGGCTGGCCTACCAGATCCAGGCCAAGGCCTACGGCGGCTTGGATGCCAGCACCCGCCGCAAGCTGGAGCGGATCGGGCAGAGTGGGTCACCCACAGGCAGCGCAGGTGGCGCCCACTTAGCACCAGGCACCGTCCTGATCCGCGAGCACGACGGTATTGACTACCGGGTCACCGTGCTTACTGACGGAGGATTTGATTTGGCGGGTAAGCGGTTCAAGAGCCTGTCAGCCGTCGCTCGCCATATCACCGGCACACAGTGGAACGGCCACCGGTTCTTTGGGCTGCGCGGAGGCAAGGCATGATCGCGAAGCCGCTCAAACGCTGTGTGGTCTATACCCGAAAATCCACCGACGAGGGCATGGATCAGGATTTCACTTCAATCGATGCGCAGATCGAATCAGGCTGCGCCTACATCGCCAGCCAGCAGCACGAGGGCTGGGTGCTGCAGCCAGACCGCATCGACGATCCGG
>JBFWSD010000445.1:0-6004 GCA_050248575.1 Gemmataceae bacterium | reverse complement strand
GCTTTACAAATCAGTGCAACTGGTGCAGTTGCAAACGTGCCTCTATTCGGTCGCGAACGCTCGGTTTCTCTCGTTCGACAGGCGTTTCCAGTCGACGCGAACGTCCCGTGAGCGGTGGCGAGTGCAACTGCGAGAAGCGTCCTGCTTGGGGAGCAATCACTCTTCTATCATTCTCATCTTCCGTATCCGAAAAAAAGCCGAGAGGGAGACCTCTTGGCGTTCGACGACAGCCTGCTCTCTTGAATCGGGCCTGCGTCCAGGAAACAATGAGATGACTTTTCCGCGAGGGCTGCATGGCGCCACCCAAACGAATGACTGCCGACCGCTGGCGGACGAGCACGGAACTGAACGCGCTGTGGTCCCATGTCGAGAAGCGTTTGAGCACGCGACAGTGGCAGTTGCTGGCCGCGGCCTGCCTGCGCCACGTCGAAGGGGAACTGTGGAACGAGGAGTTCTTGGCCGGCGTTGACGTTCTCGAACGCCGCGCCGACAGCTTGGTGGGCGATGACGATTGGCAGACTGCCCTCACGGACTGCGAGACCGCCTATGAGGAAGCCGACGTCGAATCGGACTACAAGGACAACGAGTGCTTGATCGAAGCCGTCTTCCGGGCCGTCTCGGGCGATTACTGGGAAGCACTCGACAAGGCCGCCGAAGCACACGCCTGGACCGTCATCCCCATCTACATGATCGACGACAACAACCAGCGCGTGCATCATCAGGCTGAGCTGAAAGAACGGGCTGCCCAGTGCGACTTGCTCCGCGACATCGTTCCCTTCAAGCCGGTGCGAATCGACTCAGCCCTGCTGGAGTGGCGCGATCGCACCGTGGTCAAGTTGGCGCAGGCCGCTTACGAACAGCGCGAGAGGACCACGCAGCATAACCTCGATCTTAAGCACCTCGCGATCCTTGCCGACGCGCTGGAAGAAGCGGGCTGCACGAACGAAGATGTGCTTGCTCACCTACGTGGGCCAGGGCCGCACGTGCGTGGCTGCTGGTCGGTCGATCTGCTTCTCGGCAAGGAGTAGCTATGACCGAAGAACAATGGCTGGCCAGCAGCGATAGTGGCCCGATGTTGACGTTTCTTCGTGGCAAGATTAGCGAGCGCAAACTCCGGCTCTTTGCGGCCGCGTGTTGCCGCGACGCTTGGCACCTGTTGTGCGACCAACGTAGCCGACAGGCGCTGGAGCTTGCCGAGCACGTGGCGGACAAGAAGGCGTTCAAGAAAGAACTGACGCCGACACGGCGCGAGGCATGGGCCGCGCATCTGGCTATTCATGCAGATGGCCAGCAGCAACTAACCTGCAGAAACTCAGCCGCTGGATTCGCCTCCTAGAGCGCAGCCCGCCGCCGTCTGGGACAGCTCTACAACCCCGACGACTACCCACCGTCCCTGCGCGGCCTGTTCGGGGTCGAGTGGGACTTCCCTTCGATCGAGCCCCCGAACTACCTGCTCGAGCTGAGCCCGGCTCTCTACGAACAGGAACGCTCGCGCGTCGCCGCCCGCTTCGCCGGGGCTTCCGTAACCGATTAAGGCTGGGCCGACAAGGCGACCCGATAAGCGACCTCATGGAGCCAGCCGGGGCAATATGGCCGTTGAGGATCTCTTCGGCCCATCGCGCCAGTAGACGATGACCTTGCCCGATTCCACCTTCTTCATCACCTCGAACGGCTTGGGTGTGTGACAACCACTGCGCTGGGGGCTTCCCCCAGGCAGGCAGAAATATCACGCACCAGTGTCTTTCCTAGCGCGGAGCTTTCCGTTAGTCTGTCATGAAGAGGTCCAAGTTTCCCAAGACGGCCTCTTTCCACATCAGGAACGCATCATGAATTCAGCCATCCGTTTCCTGGGCGGTCGGCTTTATCCAACACTCACAATAAATGGCCGTGTCCTGACCAGTGTCTCTGGAGTAGCGTCCGGAGACCCCATTTTTCGGGGCATCGATTAGTCACGGGTACGATTCCATGAAGCACGGTCAAATTGCCACTACTGATCTACGCGGCCGCTTCGAACATGCCATCACTCTGCGCCTCCGCGCCTCCAGCAGCGGCGGCTTGTAATTTACTAACACGAGGAGCCCTCGCTCATGTTCAGCAAGCTGGGAAGAAAGCATTTCTCCCGCAGTCAGTTGACGAAAATGGCGCGGCCTCATCTCGAGGCGCTCGAACAACGTGTCGTCCCCTCCGTCCTTGCCGAGGTCGAAGCAAACGACTCGACGGCGACTGCCAATGCAATTACCGTCGCGATCGGCGATATTCTCACCACTCAACCCGGCGACTGGCTTACCATCACAGGGTCGATAAGCTCGGCCACGGATCAGGATTACTTCCAGTTCACACTTGCCGCCAGCTCGGGTGTTTTCTTCGACATCGACTCGCGCGAAACGGGGCTGAGCGCCTCCCTCGACAGCCTGCTCGACGTGTTCGATAGCGCGGGCACGGCGGTCCCCGGCGGCAGCAATAATAATGGCTTCGATTTCGAAGGCTTCCCGGCACCGTCCGGCATAACTGCCACGGCATCGCCCGATTCCTCTCTCTACCTCGACTTGGCTGCAGGTACCTACTACGTGCGTGTCTCCGCGAGCAGCGGCACCACGGGTAGCTATCATCTCCGCATCCTAGCCGACACGAACTATGCGAGCACCGTTCCGGCACTGGATAGCAACCCAGGAGCAGCCGACACGCTCTACCTCGACTTCGACGGGCACAGTGGTACCGACTGGGGAACGGGCTACACGGCCTTCCCTTTCGACTTCAATGGCAACGGCGCTCAGTTCTCGCCGGCGGAACGCTTGGCGATCTACAACACGTGGCGTATTGTTGCGGAGGACTACAGCCCGTTTGCGATCAACATCTCGACGGTAGAACCGGCCTCGTTCGCCCCAGGGGTGGCCTTTCGTCAGATCATCACCAATTCGGACGGCAGCATCGTGCCCGGTGGAGCGTTCAATGCCGGAATTTCTCAGCTAGACATCTATCGGGCGATCAGCCTGCGCACGGCCTTTGTCTTCGAGGCATTTGTTTTTGGGCCCGGCACCGATCCTTCGCGCCAGATCATGTTGGTCCCGTTTCGCAACGGCAATGTGGCCTCACATGAGTTCGCACATGCTCTGAATCTGAATCATCTCGATTTGCCGCGTGCCATCATGAATCAGGGTGTCGCTAGCTTCTTTCTGGCCCGCTGGTCTTCCCAGCCCATCCAGGATGACATGGCTGTGATCAGCAGGCCGGAAAACACTTTTGGCTATCGCACCGACGATCACGGCAACACCACGGCTGAGGCCACCCTCCTCGACGGCCCAGCGGGCAGCACATTCCAGGCCAGCGGGATCATTAACCATCATGCGACCGATGTAGATTTCTTCCAGTTCGAAGTCACTACAGCGGGCACCACCCGCATCAATGTGACTGTTGATGACTATGTCGCCAATCTCGACGTGCGTTTGAGCCTGTACGACGCCCTGGGCAACTTGGTGGCCAGTGACGATCCCGCCAACGCGCTGGACGCCGCCTACCAGGGTAGCCTCGCTGTGGGGACCTATTTCCTCGAAGTAGGCAGCGACAGCTATGGCGAAGCCGGGCAGTACACGGTCCAAGTAGTCACACCGGCCCCACTCATCGTCACCACACTCGATGACGAGTTCGATGCTGACTTCTCCGATCCAAACGACCTGTCCCTGCGTGAGGCCATCTACCTTGCCGAGTTGGACGCCGATGTCAACACCATCAGGTTCGATCCGGCCCTGTTCACGAGTGGGCCACAAACGCTCAACTTGACCATCGTTGGTGACACCGACGCCAATCAGGGCCGGTCCGCGTTCAAGATCACCACGCCGATCACCATCCAGGGACCGGGCGGAACGGATAGTTTGACGCTCGCCGCAGCCGGCTCCTTAACCATGCGTCTGTTCATCGTCACGGCCACGGGTTCTCTCCGCCTCGAAGCCCTGACGCTCTCGGGCGGCGTGGCCAACCTGGTGAATAATGGCGCGGATGGCGGCGCTATCCTCAATCGTGGAACTCTCGACATTCGCGACACCACTCTAGTCGACAACAGAAGCAACAGCGCCGGCGGCGCCCTGACGAATCTCGGGGGGAACGTGACCATTGCCTCCAGCACGTTTGCCAATAACCGCGCGGCGATAGGCGGCGCCGTCCTGAACTCAGGCACTTTCAGCGCCATCAATTCCACGTTCAGCGGCAATTCGAGCTCAGGCAGTGGCGGTGCGATTCGCAACAGCGCAACTCTCACCTTGACGAATAGCACTGTCACGAACAACCGCGCTGACACGAACGGCATCAGCGGGGGTGTTGGAGGCGGCCTTGAAGACTTCTTCAACGGCAATGTGTTTGTCGGCACCGAAAACGTCTTCAACACCATCATCGCCGGAAATTTTGTGGGTACAGGCACCAGCGCCAGCGACATCAGCGGCGACATCAACAGCGGCATTAACAACCTGATCGGCACCGGCGGATCCGGCGGGCTGACGAACCTCGTCAACGGCAACCTGATCGGCGTGGACGTGGCGACGGTGCTCGCCCCGACCTTGGCCAGCAACGGCGGCCCCACGAAGACGCACGCCTTGATCTTCGGCAGCGCTGCGATCAATGCCGGCGATGATAGCCGCGTGCCTGTCGGCGTCGAATTCGACCAGCGCGGCGACGGTTTCGACCGCATCGTCGGCACGCGTGTCGACATCGGCGCCTTCGAGTATCAAGTGCTGCCCCCAGCGACAATCGTTGTCGACACGCTCACGGATGAATTTGACGGAAACATCTCCGCGGGCAACCTGTCTCTGCGCGAAGCGATCTACCTGGCCAACCTGGACGCCGACGTCAACACGATCACCTTCCAGGCTGGCCTGAGCGGCACCAGCTTCTTGAATTACGGCGACCCGAGTATCGCCACGAGCATGAACATCGTCGGCCCGGGAGCGGACGTGATCAGCATTAGCGGCAACGGAGGCCAGCGCATCTTCAACATCGACGGCCCGGGCACCCTGACGGTGACCATCTCCGGCCTGCACTTGTTCGACGGCTACACCACCGGTAACGGCGGCGCCATCAACATCACAGATGAAAACGTGACACTCGACGGGCTCTACATCCAGCGCAACACCGCGGTGGGCAACGGCGGCGGCGTTCGCGTCCAGAGTGGCTCCCTCACCATCCTCAACAGCACGTTGACGGAAAACCATGCCGGCGCCATTGGCGGCGCCATTCGCGCCGGCGCTGGTTCCGGCAAGACGTTGGTCATCCGCAATAGTACCATCTCGGGAAACATTGCCGACGGCGCGGGCGGCGGCATCAGCACCGCGCTCGTCACGACCATCGAGAACAGCTCCATCGTGAACAACATCGCCGACCTGGACAACACGGGCGGAGCCGACATTGGCGGCGGCATCGATGTGCAAGCAGCTGGTACCAATATCCTGCGCAATACCATTGTCGCCAGTAACGTGCAGAGCACGACGGCTGCCGACGTCGTCGGCACCTGGCAGACAATCTACAGTTTCGTCGGTATCGACACGAACTTCAGCACCGGAGCGGGCAGCACCGGCAACCAGATCGGCAGCGGCACACCCATCGACCCTCTGCTCGGCGATTTGCAAGACAACGGCGGACCGACGCCAACGCACGCCTTGCGCCAGACCAGCCCGGCCCTTGATGCGGGCGATCCCGGCTTTACGCCCCCCCCCAACTTTGACCAGCGCGGCCCGGGCTTCACGCGCGTTTTCAATGACCGCGTCGATATTGGCGCGTTCGAGTCCGCCTTCATTCCCGCTAACCACTTCGATACCAGCCTCTGGGCCGACTTCGCCACCAACTCGGGCTGGACCACGCAGGTCGTCGGCGATTTCAATGGCGATGGCCGCGACGATATCGCCAACTTCCATCCCTCCAACGGCACCTGGTGGGGCAGCCTCGCGCAAGCGGGCGGCGGCTTCGTCACCACGCAGTGGGCCGACTTCGCCACCAACTCGGGCTGGACCACGCAAGTCGT
>JBFWSD010000444.1:0-6011 GCA_050248575.1 Gemmataceae bacterium | reverse complement strand
TGGCTGCATCCTGTGTCATCCTCATGGCCAGCGCGAGCACCATGGCGCGGGGCTGCGCACTGACCCTCGTGCTCTTGACCGCCACCGTCTTGCGCCAGACCAGTCCCTTTGTCGAGTTGTTGGCGGAAGACTGTTACAACGTCGACGACCTCGCTGCCACGGATGTACTGCTGCTGTATGGTTTCGAGATGGTCCGCCTCGGAGTGGTGGCCCTCATGTTCGGCAGCGTGGCCGGCGAAACCGGCAAGCGCAGGTTTCAGTTTGGGCTTTACCTGCTCGTCAGTGTCGTCTTTCTGGTTCTCCTGCTCTGCATGTTCGCTGAGATCCGCTTCGGTCGTTTGGCTGTGCGACCGGACACCGATGCTTTTCTCTCCTTCCTGACTGGATTCATTTTCCCCATGGCAACGTGGTTCGGGTTGCTCCTCCTTGAACTATTCATGGTGAACTCCCTGTGGACGACGTTCAGGTCGGGAAACGAAAAAACATCCGAAGTGGTGAGCTGCAGCCCGGACGATGGCATCCGGGCCGGTTCCGGATTACTGGTGCTTGCACAAGTTCTCCTGACCCTAGGCTTCCTCTGCTTCGCGGCGATGTTTTACACGCAAATGCCCGTTCTCAACGGGATCAGCAACCGCCTCCTCGGTCTGCTGGCGACCGGCGGCGTCGCGTGGATCGGTTGGACGGTCGGATTGCTCGGCGCGGGACTGCTCGCGGTGGCACCGCTGCCCTCCCGTTCACGCGGACTAGCAGTGGCACTCCTAGCAAGTTCGTTGCTAACCTTGTTTCAACTGGACGCGATCTATCGTTTGATCGCCGAGGGCTCGTCGTTCACGCTTGACCGGATGCTGGTTGGCCATCTCATTCTGGTCAGCATCTTCGAAATGGCCCGATTGTCGCTGCTGGCCAGTTTGTTTGCGACACTTGTTCCTCGCTCGGTGTGCCAGACCACTGGCTGGTGCTTGCGGCTCATCGCACTGAATTCAGCGCCACTCTTGACGGTTGGGGTCTTTGCCGGCCTTTATCTTGGGCCTGTCCAGCTGACGGTTTCGTCGCGCACACACCCTGTCGACTTCGCACAGACGTTTGCAGTGCCGGCACTGGTGTGGTTCTGCATGAACCTGTTCGCGCTGCGTTACTGCTGGCAGGCTGCCAGGAAACTCAGATCCATTCGGTGAGTCGACTCCGTCCATTCTCGGCTACTTCAACCTGTTGTACTTCCTCAGCACCTCGCGCAGCTTGTCGTGGGGCAGGGCCAGCACCTTGTGGTCGTCCACGCCGATCATGTCTTCGTTGACGACCATCGAGTTGATGATGGCTTCCTCGGTGGCTTGCACGGTGGCCTCGAAGAGAGCGCTCATCCGTTCGTTGGGCAACATCTCCAGCTTGACCACGCCGTCCGGCTTGGCCGCGCCGGGATTGGCGGTGGAAAAGGCGATGAACAGATCGCCCGAGCCGTTGCCGGAAATGGAGCCCGTGCGGGCCATGCCCATCGAGACGCGGCGGGCCAGTCGCTTGCACTGATGGGCCAAAAGCGGCGCATCGGTGGCCACCACCACGATGATCGAGCCCGCTTCCTGCTTGCGGAAGGTGCCCTCCGTGATCTCCTTGCCGACCGGGCAGCCCGCGATGGTGCACTGATAGCGGCGGCCGAAGTTCGACTGCACCAGCACGCCCACCGTGTAGCCGCCGTCTTCCTTGCGGAGCTTGCGCGACGAGGTGCCGATGCCTCCCTTGAATTCGTAGCAGGTCATGCCGGTGCCGCCGCCGACCGAGCCCTCCGTGACCGGGCCGTCCTTCGCGCCGTCGAGCGCTGCCAGCGTGTGCTTCTCCTTCACGTGAAAGCCGTTGATGTCGTTGAGGTGCCCGTCAAACGTCTCGGCCACCACGGGCAGCAACCAGGGCTGCTGGCTCTTGCTCCGCTTCACGAACCACTTGATGGCCGCGTCGCGCACCACGCCCACCGAGTGCGTGTTGGTGATCAGGATCGGCGATTCGAGAAATCCCGATTCCTCCACCCAGGCGGTGCCGGTCATCTCGCCGTTGCCGTTGAGCGAGAAGAAGCCGGCAAAGCACGGGTCGGCGCTTTGCTTGCCGCGCGGCAAGATGGCCGTCACGCCGGTGCGCACCGGGCCAACGCCCACGTCGAGCTTGCCCTTGCCCTGGATGAGCGTGCTGTGGCCGACCTCGACCCCTTTCACATCGGTGATGGCGTTGAGCGGCCCGGGGGTGCCCTCCAGAGGGATGCCCAGAGCGCGGGCTCGAGGCTTGTCCGCGTGTGATGTCGCCGTGGCCATGACTGCTCCCAGTAGAACAACGACAGTGCGCAACATGATAAGGAGTCCTCGCAGAGAGAGAGGTGCCGTCGAGACGTGGGGTTCGGGGCATTATAGAGATTGACGGTCCAGACGCCCGGCTTCCCGGAAGCCCGGCTTCTCGATGTGGGCGCGAGAAGCCCGGCTTCTTGTTGCGGGCGCGAGAAGGCCGGCTTCTTGATGCCGCGGCAACCGCGTCACAGCCAGGATCAGAAGCCGGGCTTCTTCTTCGCCTCCGCCCGGCTTCTCGATGCTTCTTCTTCGCCTTCGCCCGGCTTCTTGTTGCGGGCGCGAGAAGCCCGGCTTCTTGATGCCGCGGCAACCGCGTCACAGCCAGGAACAGAAGCCGGGCTTCTTCTTCGCCTCGCGTCACAGCCAGGAACAGAAGCCGGGCTTCTTCTTCGCCTCCGCCCGGCTTCTCGGGTGTCTCTCCTCATCCGCCTCGCGTTGCTCGAAATCGAGGCAACGCTCTATAATGAAGCTGACCCCAAGACAACCAGTCTCAACTCCACGAGCTTCCACCGTTCAGGCTACGTTCAGAGGAGGAACCGATGGCTGCCACCGCAACGACCGGACGTCAGTGGATCGCGGGCCGCTGGCTCGATGCCAACGGCAAGACCTTCGAAAGCCATAGCCCGTCGCGCTGGGATGAAGTCGTGGGCGTCTTTCCGGAGGGCGGGCCCGAGCAGGCCGCGGAGGCCGTGAAGGCGGCCCGCGCTGCCTTTCCAGAATGGCGGCGGCAGAGCCGCGTCCGCCGCGCCGAACTGTTCGACAATCTGGCCCAGCTGGTCAAGCGCGACGTGGACCTGCTGTCCGAGCTGATGGCCCGCGAGTGCGGCAAGGTCATCAACGAGTGCAAGGCCGAAGTCATCGAGGGCCTGCACATGATCCAGTACGTCTTCGGCACGGGCCGCATGCCCATGGGGGACGTGCTTTCTTCCGAGATCCCCGAAAAAGACGCCTACATGCGGCGCAAGCCGTGGGGAGTGGCCGCCGTCATCACGCCCTGGAACTTCCCCTTCGCCGTCCCGCTGTGGATGCTCGGGCCGAGCCTCGTGGAAGGCAATACCTGCGTGTTCAAGCCCTCGGAAGACACGCCCGCCGTCGGCCAGAAGATGGTCGAGCTGTTCATCGAAGCCGGTTTCCCGCCCGGGGTCATCAACCTGGTGCAAGGCGCGGGCGAGACGGGCGAAGCCCTGGTCAAGAACCCCGACGTGAACGTCGTCCTCTTCACGGGCAGTTACGACGTCGGCAAACGCATCCAGCAACTGAGCGCCGAGTTCTACGATCGCATCGTGGCCTGCGAGATGGGCAGCAAGAGCGCCGTCATCGTCTGCGAGGATGCGCGGCTCGACCTGGCCGTGACCGCTTGCCTCCTGAGTGCCTTCAAGACCAGCGGGCAACGCTGCGTGTCGGCGGGCCGACTCATCGTCCACGAAAAGCTCTTCGACAAGTTCGCCGACAAGTTCGTGGCCACCGCCAAGCGGCTGCACATCGGCAACCCGCTCGACCCCGTGAACTTTACTGGCCCGGTCATCCACAAAGGTTCGGTGGAAAAGATCTTGAAGTACAACGACCTGGCCCGGCAAGAGAAGGCCAAGATTCTTCTCGAAGGCGGGCCGATGACGTCCGGCGAGCACGCCAAGGGCTGCTACATGTCGCCGTTCATTTATCGCCAGGAATGGCAGCCCGGGCTGCGCACGATCCGCGAGGAGGTGTTTGGCCCGCACCTGGCCATCATCCCCTTCAAGACCAACGACGAGGCGGTGAAGATCTACAACGACACGCAGTACGGCCTGTCGATGGCGGTGATCACGGAAGACTACCGGGCGATGCGTTACTTCCGCGACGAGTGCGAGTACGGCATGGGCTACGTGAACCTGCCCTGCATCGGCGCCGAGGTGCACCTGCCCTTCGGCGGCGTGAAGAAGAGTGGCAACGGCCACCCCTCGGCCGCCGGCCTGATCGAGGCGGTGACGCACAAGACCGCCTTTACCATCAACCACGGCACCGAAGTCAAGATGGCCCAGGGACTGAAGGCGGACGTGGAGGAGTGAGTCCAATCGCGACTGGTCTGAAGTTCAAGCTCGTCTCGTGTGGCGGTGGCCACGACATGACGTGTGAAAGGAAACCCGCATGTGGCAATTCGATAGTCGCAACGTTCCCGAGATCAAGACCGAGTTGCCCGGGCCGAACGCCCGTGGCTTCCTCGCACGCGACGAGAAGTACATGTCCCCCTCGTACACGCGCGTCTATCCGCTCGTGGTGGCGCGCGGCTCGGGCTCGGTGATCGAGGACGTGGACGGCAATCTCTTTCTCGATTGCACTGCGGGCATTGCCGTGACCGCGGCGGGCCATTGCCATCCGCATGTTGTGCAGGCCATCCAGGACCAGGCGGGCAAGCTCTTGCACATGTCGGGCACCGATTTCTATTACCAGCCCCAGATCGATCTGGCCCAGCGGCTGGCCACGCTCGCGCCGGGCAAGACCGACAAGCGCATCTTTTACACCAATTCCGGGGCGGAAGCACTCGAAGCGGCCCTCAAGCTGGCCCGCTGGCATACGGGCCGCACGCACGTGCTCGCCTTCTTCGGCGCTTTTCATGGCCGCACCTACGGCGCGATGACGCTATCGGGCTCCAAGGTCGTGCATCGCCGCGGCTTCTCGCCCCTGGTACCGGAGATCCATCATGCCCCCTTCCCGCGGGGCTGCACGCGCTGCACGCCGTCTTCTGCCTGTGCCTGCCTGGAAGAGATCGAGAACACCGTGCTGAAACGAATCGCGCCGCCCGATGAAGTGGCCGCGATCTTCGTCGAGCCCATCCAGGGTGAATCGGGCTACCACGTGTCGCCGCCCGGTTTCTTGCCCGCGCTGCGCGAGCTGTGCAACCGCCATGGCATCTTGATGGTGTGCGACGAGGTGCAAGCGGGCATGGGCCGCACCGGCAAGCTCTTTGCCGTCGAGCACTGGAACGTGGAGCCGGACATCATCTGCCTGGCCAAGGGGATTGCCAGCGGCATGCCGCTGGGGGCGATCATCGCACGGGCTGACATCATGGACTGGCCGCCGGGCAGCCACGCCAGCACCTTTGGCGGCAATCCGGTCAGTTGCCGCGCGGCCCTGGCCACGCTCGACCTGCTCGAGGAGAGCTACATCCAGAATGCCGACGAGCGCGGGCGGCAACTCCGCGCCGGCCTGCTCGAACTGCAAAAACAGAATCCACTGGTTGGCGATGTCCGCGGGCTCGGACTGATGACCGCCTTCGACCTGGTCAAACCCGACGGCAAGCGCACGGCCGACCCCGAGCTGCGCGATGCCATTGTGCAAGATGCCTTTCACGATGGGTTGTTGCTGCTCGGCTGCGGCGAATACGCGATTCGCTTCTGCCCGCCCCTGTGCATCACGGCCGCGCAGATCGAAAAGGCACTCGAGATCCTGGGCAAGGTGCTGGCCAGGCGGAAGCCTGCCGGTGTGCCCGCAGCGACGTACTCAATTTGAAGTTATTTCGCGCTGCCCAGCCGGACACGCGAGAGGACGGTATAGACCGGGCCTTGCGGCTTCAGCTCGCTGCTCATGACGTGTAGATGGCCGATGTCGATCTCGCCCCCCTTCCAGCCCGCTTTCTTGGCCATTGCTGCGGCCAGCTCGGGCGCGGGCCGATCCCCCTTCACGCGGCCCAGCGTGATGTGCGGCGTGTAA
>JBFWSD010000443.1:0-6014 GCA_050248575.1 Gemmataceae bacterium | reverse complement strand
ACCTCGACACCATCGACCTGGGTTTCATGCGGCCCCGCTCCGGCGAGGAATGGCAGCTCGCCTATTGCCAGGCCCAGCTCTACGTGGAGTACATCGAGAAGACCTATGGCGTGGCTGCCATCGGCGGGCTGCTCGCTGCCTACGCGGACGGCCTCGATACCGCGAGCGCTTTGCAGAAGGTCTGCAAGGTCACCAAGGGTGATTTCGAGCGGGGCTACCGCGAGTATCTTCAGAAGGTCGTGGCGTCGTTGCGGGGCCGCCCCGCCGAGAAAGCCATGACCTATCGCGAGCTCCAGGCCGCCCACGAAAAGAACCCGGGCGATCTTGACCTGGCGGCCCGGCTGGCGGACATGTCGCTGCGCCGCAACAAGGCGGAGGCGCGCAAGCTGGCCGATAGTGTCTTGCAGAAAAAGAAGGACCATGCCCTGGCGGCCTATGTCAAGGCGATGCTGCTGCGGGCCGCGGGCGACGATGAAAGTGCCCTCCAGTTGCTCGAGGTGGCCGCGACGGCCGACCCGCCCGAGCCCAAGGCCTTGCTGATCCTGGGCAAGGTTTACTTCGATGGGGCCAAGTTCGACCAGGCGGCGGCCCTCTTCGAGCGGGCTCGCAAGTCGCAGCCCCACGATGCCCGCTGGCTCAACGAGCTGGTCCGCGTCTATGCGCAATCGGGCGACAAGGACAAGCTGATCGGCGTGCTCAAGGACCTGGCCCCGACCGATGCAGACGATCTCGATGCGCGGCGGCGGCTGGCACGACTGCTGCTCGAACGCAATCAGCCCGAGCAAGCGGAGAAGTATGCCCGCGAAGCGCTGGAGATCGATGTACTCGACGCCGAGGCGGAAGAGATGCTGGGCGATGCGTTCGCGGCGCAGAAGAAACATGCGGCCGCCATCGAGCCTTTCGAGGTGGCCGCGGCCCAGTGGGAGGCCAAGCGCCGCCCCGAGCGCGTGGACGACATCCGCCTCAAGCTGGCCCGTGCCTACCAGGCCACCGGGACCAAGGACAAGGCGCTGGCGGAGATCACCAAGCTGCTCGAGCGCGACCCGCGCAATGCCGAGGCGCTCGCGATCAAGAAAGAACTCGAAAAGTAATCTCCTTGTCAACTGCGCCAGGTTGACGGAGACTGACAGAGCCACATCCGGTGCCAGACTTCTTTAGGAGATCGCCAACATGAGAAGCCCGTTTGCCATCGCCCTGGCTGCTCTCGTCGTCTACGTGTCGACGTTGCCCTCCGCCGACGAGAAGCCGGAGGCCAAGCCCGAGCACAGCCCCAACGAGGTGAAGGTTCGTTTCGCTGACGGCAGCGTCGTCAACATGCTCCTCTTGCAAGACTTCCTCGAGGTCAGCACGCGTTACGGCAAGCTGCGCGTGCCCGTCAACGAGGTGCAGAAGATCGATTTTGGCCTGCACTATCCCGACGGGCTGGAAACGCGCATCAACACGTTGATCACCAAGCTGGGCAGCGAGAACTTCAAAGACCGCGAGACCGCCATCGACGAGCTGGTGGGGCAAGGCGTGTACGCCTTTCCGATCCTCGAAGCCTCGCGCAAGCACAAGGACGTGGAGATTGCCCGCAACGTGGAGATCGCGCTGCAGAGACTGCGCGAGAAGCTGCCCGCCGAGAAACTCGAGGTTGGCCGCCAGGACGTTCTGGTCACGCCCACCTTCACCATCGCGGGCCACATCGAGACGCCGCTCATCAAGGCGCGCACCGCTTACTTCGGCGACATGCAACTGAAGGTCACCGACCTGCGCGGCATCGTCTGGCTCGGCGCGGGCGGCGGCGAGGCCGAAGTCGTGGTCGATGCCATCAAGTACGGCGGGATCAACACCAACGAGTGGATGGATGCCGGCATCACCGTCGAATCGGGCGTGAACTTGACGCTCAACGCTTCCGGGCAGGTCGATCTGCGTCCCGATATCCCGGGCCGATTCATGACCGGCCCCAAGGGCATGCTCAACAACAACTTTGGCGGCAACGGCCCGCATCCGCCGGGCGCACTGCTCGGCAAGATCGGCGAGAGTGGCACCGTCTTTGTTGTCGGTGAAAAATATACCGCCAAGAACGACAAGAAGGGCAAGCTCTACCTGCGCATCTCGCCGAGCCCGTATGAAAACTGCTCGGGCGCCTACAACGTGAAGATCAAGGCCGGGTACTGATGCATGGCAGCGACACCAGACGCGGACAGCCACCGAAAAGCCCGGCTTCTGGATGCCAGCAAGGGCACCGTTTCTTGCTGCGTCAGAAGCCGGGCTTCTTCGCCACACGTCGGTCGGCGTTCACCTTGCTCGAGTTGCTCGTGGTGGTGGCGATCATCGGCGTGCTGATCGCCCTCCTCTTGCCCGCGGTGCAGAAGGTGCGCGAGGCGGCCAATCGTTCTGCCTGCCAGAACAATCTCAAGCAGATTGGCCTGGCCCTGCACAATTACCACGACATGCTGGGCGGTTTCCCGCCCGCCATGGTCACCACGGGCGGCGACAATCTTGCCAAGGGGGGCGACGGCGGCTTCATCTATCTCCTTCACTTCCTCGAAGGAGACAACTGGCTGCGCTCGTGGGATCACCAGTCGAAGTGGTACGAAGGCACGAACTTCAACCTGGTCGAGCACCAGGTGAAGATCTATCTGTGCCCGAGCAATCGCCGCACGGGCAAGATCGACCTGGCGTTTCTGGCCGCGAAGGCGGGCCGCCCCATGCCCGACGTGGCCGCCTGCGACTATCTCCTTTGCAAGGGAGCCAACGCAGCTCTGTGCGAGAATGTGCAGGTGCCCTTGTCCGCACGCGGCGTCTTCGACGTCAATACGCGCACCAGGCTGGCTGAAATCGTCGACGGCACCGCGCACACGTTCGCTGCTGGTGAAGGAGCGGGGGGCAATCCCCGCTTCGGCTTGCGCCGTTACTATGCCGACACGTCGGCCGCCACCGATCTCTTTCCCGGTCAGTCCCCGTACATCGATCAGAGCTGGTCGGCCGGGCCAATGGCCACCGAAGAACTGAACTCACTCGGTTTGATGGGCGGGGCCACCTTCGGCGTCACGGCCCAGCGCGGCGGGCACTCCTCGCCCTTCGACGAGCCGCTGAACTATCCCTACGGCCTGGCCAGCTTCGACTTCAACAAGAGCTGCACGAACAGCCCGACTGCGTCGGGTGAGATCGACACGATCGGCGGCTTTCGCAGCGTCCACCCGGGCGGGGGCCATTTCCTCTACTGCGACGGCAGCGTCCGCTTTCTGCAAGAAAACGTCGCACCCGACACCTATCGTGCCCTGTCGACCATGGCGGGCGGCGAGAATGTGGCCGATACCAATTGAGTCATCAACTTTTTCTCCTGCCCCGTGCCGACGCCCTCCCTGCGGGCATACACAGGTAGACATAGACATCCTCGTCGGGCCAACGGAAATCAACATCAAGGGAGGGATCATATGAGAATGACCAAGAGCACGGGCTTGCTGGCCACGCTGGTGTTGGGCCTGGCCGCCCTGGGCTGGGGCTACACAACCTCGGCCGACGAGCCACGCAAGGAGGGCGAAGGGGACAAGGTTCAGAAGAAAGACCAGCCGCGCGACGGCGACCGGGAAAAACCGGCAGGCGTGAAGCGCGACGGCGACAAGCCCGCGCCGCGGGAAGGGGATCGGCCCGGCGTGAAGCGCGACGGCGACAAGCCCGCGCCGCGGGAAGGGGATCGGCCCGGCGTGAAGCGCGACGGCGACAAGCCCGCGCCGCGGGAAGGGGATCGGCCCGTGAAGCGCGACGGCGACCGTCCGCGCGACGGTGCGGGCCGCGGCGAGGAAGGGGGCCATCGCGAAACCGTGGTCGTCGTCCCCATCAGCAAGATGCCCGGCGACGACGTCCTCGGGGCCATGGAAAAAGTCTTCGGCAAGAACCTCAAGTTGATGGCCGATGCCGAACTGAAGGTGATCGTGCTGCAAGGGCGTGCGTCGCTGGTCGACGCCGCGGTGCTGGCCCTGGGGGACTCGATCGATCGCACGCGCAATCAGCGCGGCGGCGAGGAACGAGGCGATAACGACGGCGATGGCTTCAGCGTCGTGGTCGTGACCCTGCGCAACAACAAGACCGCAGCGATTGCCGGAGCGATCAAGAAGTTCCTGCCCAATGCGGTGGACGTGACCGAGCGATCCAGCGTGCCTGCTTTGATCCTGGAGGGCAAGCGCGCGGCGGTGGAACAGGCGGCTCAGCTGGCCCGCCAGCTGGACGGACAGCAACTTCATCCAAGCGTTGCCCGCTTGCTTGGCGGCGAGCGTGGCGAATGATCTCGACCACCACGCGGGGCGTCTCACGCCTGGACGTCCCGCGTTCCCTTCAGCGTTGGTCGCATTTCGAGTCGCAACTCACGATTCAGACAGTGATTGCGTAGCAGCCGTGCTTTTCCGGCCCGCTCTCATTTTCTTCTCATTTTCCCCCCACGCACTCTCTGAATGTGACCTATACTCCCGAAGAACCCCAACTTCCGCCAGGAGGCTTACATGCTGCCAAAGATCCTGGTCGGCACCATCATTGCTTCCTTTCTCGGACTGGTGGTGCTGGGCACCTGGAGCAAGTTGACGCAGGAAGATGCCGAAACGCTGACCAACGAGGCGCTTTCTGGCCCGGATGCGTCCGTGCGTTTGCAGGCGGCCTTGCGCCTGTCACTCTACGGTGCCGATGGAGTGGCAGGGATGCGGCGGGTGCTTGCGGAAAGCGAGGAACCCGATGTCCGTGCCGCCATGCTGGACGGGCTGGCCGCGCAGCGCGACTGGGAGAGCATGCCGACCATGATAGCCGCTCTCGACGATGAAAACGCAGAGGTCCGGCGCCGGGCCGCGTCGGCCATCAATCATCTGTTCAACCGCGATTTCGGGCTGCGGCCCGACACGCCCGCCGCCGAGCGGGCCAAGACCATCGAACTTATTCGCGACATGCACAAGACCATCGTGGCAACGCCGCCCGATTTCGAGCCTGAATCATGACAGGGGGATGACCATGCAAACGACTCGTACTGGCCGGCGCGGCTTCACGCTCATCGAACTGCTGGTGGTGATTGCGGTGATCGTCATCTTGATTGCCCTGTCCTTGCCCGCCGTCCAGCAGGTGCGCGAGGCGGCAGTGCGCATGCGCTGTGCCAATCACCTGCGCAACATCGGCATTGCCTATCACCATTGCGTGATGCTGAAGTCGGGCAAGTGTGCTTCGAGCGACTGGGTGGCCACACTGATGCCGCACATGGAGAACCAGGACAGCTTGATCTGGTGCCCGTCCACCGGCAACACGGGCCCGGGCGTGGGCATCTCAAGCGGTTCGCCGCTCGGCTACCTGTTCGTGCGCGGCGTCAACTATCCCGACCAGGGGGGCAGCGCCATCTCCTTCAGCAAGAGCAGCCCGCGCATGCGCGTCACCAAGAAGACCAGCTTCGACACTCCGAACGGCGTCCGCCAGGCGCCGAATCCCATGCCGCCCGGCGCGTACATTCTCGAGATCGAGGAATCGGGCTCGAACCCCAGCGGCGATTTCGACGACGGCTATTTCCTCATCACGCCGATCAGCGGCAGCATGAATCAGGTTGAATACTTTGCCCCTGACCCCACTTACGCCAAGTACTCGACGGGCAATAATCTGAACCACGTTTACGACTTGCTTGGCCCTGACAAGAAGGTGATGGCCAGCAACTTCAGCTTTGGACAGTCGGTGATGATGCCCACCGGGGCGCAAGCGAGCGATTACGGTATCAACGTCGACTACGACAAGGTGAGCGCGGTCGGTCATCTGGGCTCAACCAAGGTGCTGTTCGTGGAAGCGTCGCAGCCCACCGTGGACGTGGTCGGGGCCGCGGCCACCGATTCCTGGCCCACCGTGGTGGCGCCGCGCCACCGAAATCGTGTGAACGTGCTCTTTGCCGATGGCCACGTCGAACCCATGGACGCCAGCGGCATCGATCCGCGCTTGCCCGCCCAGCAAGCCGATTACTGGCGTGTGAGCAGCGTGCCCTGATGGGGCGTGTCAGCGTGCGGCCGATCCGT
>JBFWSD010000442.1:0-6015 GCA_050248575.1 Gemmataceae bacterium | reverse complement strand
GGCAGCTTCGAAGCCGATACGGTCGGCGTTCGGCACCACGCTGGAGAGGGGCGGATCGCACAGTTCGCATAGCAGCGTGTCGTCATCGACGCCGATGACCGCCACCTCTTCGGGCACGCTCAGGTTGACACGTTGACACGCATCGAGAACATGCTGGCCGCGCATGTCATTGCAGGCGAGGATGCCGGCGGGCCGGGGCAAGCCGCGCAGCCAGGCGCCGATCTGCCCTTGTTCCTTCTCCCAGGGATGAGCGCGCGGGCCGCCCCAGGGCGAGGCGTAAAACGCACAGTCATGGCCCGCTTCGACCACGCGAGCTTGAAAGCCTTCGCCGCGCTTGCGCGACCAGGCGTGCCCCGAGAAGCCGCAAAAGGCAAACTGGCGGAAACCGCGTTCGAGCAGATGATCGGCTGCCAGCCGGCCGATCCCGGCATGATCCGATTCGATGGCGGGCAGGCCGAGGTCTTCGTGCACGTCGTTCAGGTCGACCACCGGGATGCGTTTTTTGCGGAACAGAGCAGCCAGGGCCGGATTGGTCGGGCGGCAGATGATGCCATCGCCGCGCCAGTCTTTCAACCACGAAGGGGGAGCGGCCCCCAGTTCGCGCAGCTCGAAGAAGACCGACCAGGGCTCGTGCGAACGCAGATAGCGAATGATGCCATGCAGAAGCTGCCTGCCGTACACGAGCGAGGTCTCGACCATCAAAGCCACGTGCTGTCGTCGCGCCATGGAAGCAGGGTAGCAGGAATCAACAAGATTCTCAATCGCCCGTGCCGGGGCAGCCGTGCTTTCGGTGCAAAAAGGCCGGGACTTCGCGGGAAAAACAGGTCGCAGGACCAGAAGTTGCAGGCCGCAAAGGATCTCAGAATAAATACGCTCATTCTCATGGTAAGATAGTAGGTCGGCAGTTAACGTCATGCTGTACCTGCCGCGCTTCTGGGGGGCTTCTCGATCATGCCGAACGACATCCGCCGCTTGCGATCTGTCCTTGTGCTGCTGGCGATGAGCTTGCTGGCTCTCACGGCCTCGGTTCGTTCCGAGGACAAGAAGGAGCAGGAGAAGAAGCTGCCCGCCGCGGTGGTCGAGTTCTTCGAGAGCAAGGTGCGGCCCGTGCTGGCGGAGCAGTGCCTGCGCTGCCACGGTGAGAAGAAACAGAAGGGCAACCTGCGCCTCGATTCGCGCGCCGGACTCTTGTCCGGCGGCGATCAAGGGCCGGCCATGGTTCCGGGGCAGCCCGAGAAGAGCCTGCTGGTCAAGGCGATCCATTATGGCGACACCGAGCTGCGTATGCCCCCGAGCCGCAAGCTCTCGGCCGAGCAGATCAAGAACCTGGAACAGTGGATCAAGATGGGCGCGCCTTGGCCCGGCGCGGACCCGGAAGCGGTTGTCGCCCGCAAAGGGGACCGCGAGATCACGGCCAAGGATCGGGAATACTGGGCCTATCGTCCGGTGAAGCGGCCCGCCGTTCCCGAAGTGGCCGACAAGAAATGGATGGCCAATCCGATCGATGCCTTCATCGGGGTCAAGCTGCAAGCCGCCGGGCTGCAACCCAATCCGCCCGCGGGCAAGCGTGAACTGGTGCGCCGCGTCTACTATGATCTCATCGGCCTGCCCCCGACTCCCGCCGAGGTGGACGCTTTCGTCAACGATACTTCGCCGAAAGCGTATGAAAACTTGATCGATCGCTTGCTGGCCTCGCCGCACTACGGTGAGAAGTGGGGCCGCCACTGGCTCGACCTGGTCCGCTTCGCCGAGACCAACGGTTACGAGCGCGACGGCCCGAAGCAAAACGTCTGGCGCTATCGCGACTATGTCATCCAGGCATTCAACAAGGACAAGCCGTTCGATCGCTTCGTGCTCGAGCAACTCGCCGGGGACGAGCTGCCCGATGCCGACGAGGAGTCGATCACGGCCACGGGCTACTATCGGCTCGGGCTGTGGGACGACGAGCCCGTCGATCGCTTGCAGGCATACTATGACGGCCTCGACGACGTGGTCTCGACCACCAGCCAGGTCTTCCTGGGCCTGACCATGGGCTGTGCCCGCTGCCACGCCCACAAGATCGATCCGGTTCAGAATGCCGATTACTACAAGCTGCTGGCGTTCTTCCACAATCTCAAGCACGGCAACACGCAGGTGCCGATTGCCACGCCCGCCGAGCACCGGGCCCATGAGCAGCGCCTCGCCAAACACAAGGGCGAGCTGGAACGCCTCGAGACGGCCATCGCCGTCCACGAGCAGAAGGTCTACGAGTCGCTGTCCAACCCCGAGAAGGACGACGCCAAGGACAGGCGGACGCGCGACCGGCTGATCGCGGAGCGCTGCCGCAAGGTGCTGACGCCTGACGAGCTGAAGGACTTCTTTGCCAAGCGGACCGAGCTGGATCGACTGAGGAAGTCGAAGGTGCCCGGGCTGCCCGCGGTGCTGGGGGCCGAGGAGAACGGCAGGAACGTGCCCGAGACGTTCGTGCTGGTCCGAGGCAGCGCGCACGTGAAGGGGCCGAAGGTCGAGCCTGGTTTCCCCACCGTGCTGACGCCGCCTTCTGTCGGCGAACTGGCCTTCGAGCCGACCAGTTCCACGTCGGGCCGCCGTCTCGTGCTGGCGAAGTGGATTGCCAGTGCCAGCAACCCGCTCACGACGCGCGTGCTCGCCAATCGACTGTGGCAACATCACTTTGGCCGCGGCATCGTGGAATCGTCGAACGACTTCGGCAAAGCGGGCACGCCGCCCACGCATCCCGAACTGCTCGACTGGCTGGCCAGCGAGATCCCGGCCCGGGGCTGGCGCCTCAAGGCCATGCACAAGCTCATCCTGATGTCGAACACGTATCGAATGTCGTCCGCGGGCAATCCCAAGGCGCTGGCCCAGGATCCGACCAACCGGCTGTTCTGGCGCTTCGACATGCGACGCTTGACCGCCGAGGAGATTCGCGATTCGATCCTGTCGGTCACGGGCACGCTGAATTTGAAGATGCACGGACCAAGCGTGTTTCCGCCCTTGCCGCGCGAGGTGATCGTCACCGCGTCGAATCCCGCGATTGCCTGGGGCAAGTCTTCCCCCGAGGATGCAGCCCGGCGCAGCGTTTATGTCTACGTCAAGCGGTCGTTGCGGCCGCCGATTTTGATGAACTTCGATGCGCCGGATACCGATTCGTCGTCGGCAGTCCGCTTCACCACGACGGTGCCGACCCAGGCGCTCGGGCTGCTGAACAGCCAGTTCGCGGGAGAGCAAGCGGCCCTCTTGGCGAAACGGCTCGACAAGGAAGCGCGCAGTACGGCCGACAAGGTCACCCTGGCCATCCGTCTGACCACGGGCCGCGTGCCCAGCACACTCGAAGTCGCCGAGGACGCGAAGCTGATCGAGTCGCTCCAGAAAGAAGAAGGCCTGTCGGCCCAGCAGGCGCTCGTGGACTACTGCCTGATGATGCTGAACACGAACGAGTTCATCTACCTGGACTGATGCATGGCGCGCAGCTTCGATGCGTCGCTGAAGGATTTGATCGAGCAGTATCCGAGCGACTGGCTGAGCTTCGTCGGGCAGAGAGTCAGCGCCCCGCTCGATGTCATCGACGCGGATATTTCGACGGTGACGGCAGCCTCCGACAAGGTCTTGCTGGTGCAGGAGTCGCCGGCCTGGCTGTTGCACCTCGAGGTAGAGAGTGGTCGGAAGGCCGATTTGCCCGAGCAGTTGAAATGGTATAATTCGCTGCTGAAGCACCGGCATCGCTACGGAGTTCGGAGTGTAGTGATCTTGTTGCGGCCCTCGGCCGATTCTCGCGATCTGACCGGTGTTTACGAGGAGGAGTTTCTTGGCGAGCAACCGTATCTTGTCTTTCGCTACCAGGTGCTGCGCCTCTGGCAGGTTCCAGTGGAAGCCTTGCTGAATGCCGGGCTGGGTGTGTTGCCGCTGGCCACGATCAGCGCCGTGAGTGAAGGAGATCTGCCCGGAGTGGTCAGGCGGGTCGACGAACGTCTGAAACAAGAGACCACCGCGGAAGTAGCTGCAGTACTTGGCATGGCGACCTATCTCTTGACGGGATTGCGCTTGCCGCCTGCCAAAGTCAGCGAGCTTTATCAGGGAGTGAGTTTCATGAGCATTCTCGAAGATTCGTCGTCGTATCAGCTCATCCTCGAAAAGGGGCTGGCCAAGGGACTCGAAAAAGGACGGCAAGAAGGACGGCAAGAAGGACGGCAGGAAGGCGCCATCGAAGAATTGCGCAAGACGCTCCTCCGCATCGGCGCCAAGAAACTTGGGCCAGTCGAACCGGAAACGGTCGCCGCCCTCAGCGCCATCGGTGATCTCGACAGGCTCGAGCGCATGAGCGACCGGATTCTCGAGGCAACCAGCTGGGTAGATCTGCTGCAAACCAAGTGACTTCTTCTCGAACGCAGTAGGAGACCGACGATGAGTCATGCCGGCAAGAGCTGTTTCTGTGGCCGCACTCGCCGCGAGTTCCTCTGGGAGGCGGGCGGCGGATTCACGTCGCTGGCCCTGACGGCGCTGCTCGAGCGCGACGGCTTCCTGTCGAACCAGGCGCGGGCCGCCGACGGCGTCACGCCGTTCGAGAATCCTCTGGCGCCGAAGCAGCCTCACTTCGCGCCGAAGGCGAAGGCGTGCATCTTCCTGTTCATGTACGGCGGCCCCAGTCATGTCGACACCTTCGATTACAAGCCCAAGCTGTATCCGCTCGACGGCAAGACCATCGAGGTCAAGACCTTCGGCCGCGGCGGGCACAAGAACCAGGGCCGCGTCGTCGGTCCCAAGTGGAAGTTCAAGCAGTACGGGCAGACGGGCAAGTGGGTCTCGGATCTCTTCCCGCACCTGGGCGGCTGTGTCGACGACATGGCCTTCGTTCACTCGTTCTATGCCGAGTCGCCCATTCACGGCTCGGCGATGCTGATGATGAACTCGGGCCGCATCCTGAGCGGGCACCCGGCCCTCGGCTCGTGGGTCAACTACGGCCTGGGCTCGGTCAACGAGAACTTGCCCGGCTTCGTGGTCATGCTCGACAAGACCGGCGGGCCCATCTCCGGGGCCAAGAACTGGTCGAACGGCTACATGCCCGCGGCCTACCAGGGCGTGGTGATGCGTTCCGCCGGCGAGCCGATTCTCGATCTGGCCGTGCCGCCGGGCATGACCGGGGCGGCCCAGCGCAAGCTTCTCGATCGTCTCCGCGCCAAGAATCAAGATCACCTCCTCAAGCGGACCGACAACACGGAGCTGGCTGCCCGCATCGCCAGCTATGAGCTTGCCTTCAAGATGCAGCAGCACGCGCCCGAGGCGGTCGATTTCGCGCAGGAAACCGAAGCCACCAAGAAGCTCTACGGCTTCGACAATCCGCGCACCGAGGACTTTGCCCGCAAGTGCCTGCTGGCGCGGCGGCTGGTCGAGCGCGGCGTCCGCTTCATCCAGATCTACTCGGGGGGCAACCACAACGACGCCAACTGGGACGCCCACGGCGACCTGGAGAAGAACCACAACTTCCACGCGGGCAACACCGATCAGCCCATCGCCGGGCTGCTCAAGGACCTCAAGCAGCGCGGCCTGCTCGACTCGACCATCGTGGTCTGGGGCGGTGAGTTCGGCCGCCAGCCCACTGCCGAGTACGCCAAGGGGACGGGCCGCGATCACAACTCTTACGGCTTCACCATGTGGCTGGCCGGCGGCGGCATCAAGGGCGGCGTCTCGGTTGGCGCCACCGATGAAATCGGCTCGTCCGCTGTCGAGGATCGTCTGCACGTCAAGAACCTGCACGCCACCGTGCTCAACCAGATGGGGCTCGATCCCAACAAGCTGGCCTACTTCTATGCGGGCCTCGACCAGAAACTGGTCGGCGTGGAAGGGGCCGAGCCCATCCGCAAGATCATCTGAGCCTGCCACGAACCTGACTCACTGCCCGTTTCGCTCTTGGTGGGAGCGCTGCGAGTATGTGAGTGCCTGCACGAGACAGGTGACGGACTCGGGCAGTTGGAGCTGCGTGTGGGCCAGTTGCTGTAACTGCCGTCGCTCGGCGGCGGG
>JBFWSD010000441.1:0-6020 GCA_050248575.1 Gemmataceae bacterium | reverse complement strand
CACATCCTGGCGCTCCTGGCCAACTGCTTCGGGCGCGGCAAGGGCAAGTCGGCCTTCCAGCCCAGACAGTTCCACCCCTTCTTTCCACGGAAGAGGCTGCCCGCGTTGCCCTTTGAGAAGCACGAGACGTTCGACTTGATGCGTGAGGTGTTCGTCCGTGATGGCGGCTTAGACAGGTGCCGGTAGCGAAGAGGCGAGATGTTTCGGAGCGAACCCGAATATCGAAACGACCGTGAGGTGGGGCAGCCGCCGCCGCTACAGGCCCCTGGTCCTGACGCACTGGATGGCAACGAACAGCGTCCAGCGCGTTTGGCGCAATCCAAACGTGAACGGATGAAGGAACTGGTCAAGCGCCTGGGAGAGCACGCCACTCCAAGCATGATCCGCGAAGAAGCCTACAAAACTGGATTCGGACCAGTGCATAGCAAGATGCTGATATCAGTGCGGAATGAGCTTTGGCCCAACCGGAAGAAACATCCCGGTGGGTACCGCCACAACCGGAAGACAACTACGCTGTTCGTACCGACCACTGCGCTCGGTGCTCCTTGTTGTCCCGTGTGCGGCTCGCAAGACGTTAGAGTACGCGAGACCTGTCGAGTGCCAGACGGTAACGTGAGACGCGGGCGCATCTGTCAGTCTTGCGGTCACTGGTTTTATTCGCTCGAAATGGACTCGGATCGACGAATCCACGCGCGCCGGCGGCTGGCGATGGTGGCGACCGAGAAAGAATGTTCTAAATGTAAACGAATTCTGCCGGTCGCGGCTTTCAGCAAGAAAGCCAACGACGCCCACCTGTATCGTTCGAGCTGCCGGGAATGCCTCAACAGGCAGCGAGCCGTGCGCTACATGACAACTCTGCTCAAAGGTCATGGGCTCACCGACGCCGAGTATCGGTCAATGCTCGAAGCGCAGGGCGGCAGGTGTGTCATCTGCCGCTCGAAATGCAGGGCGTCATCAGGCAAAGCGCGAACTTCGTATCGGTTCCTCCGCATCGACCATAGCCATCGCAGCGGTGCCGTTCGCGGACTTCTCTGCGACAAATGCAACCTGGGCATCGGCAACTTTGATGACGATCCCATGCGACTCGAACGCGCCGCTGCCTATCTGAAGCGACACGACGACAACATAGTCGATTACACCATTTAAGCAGAAAGGAGGTCCCCCATCATGGCTGCGAGTGCAAGCGGCATCCGTGCTGGGGAGGCTTTTCGTCGAGCTTACGACCCGAGACTCCAAGCTTGTCGCTGGGCTCAAACGCGCCCAGGCACGCCTGCGGGCGTTCGGCCAGTCGGTCACGACGCTCGGTAGCAACCTCCTGCGGATCGGCACCGTCACCGCCATACCTTTTGCACTGGCTTCGCGCGAGTTTGCCGGCTTCGAGCAGTCGATGGCTCGCGTACTTGCATTGACAGGCGCCAACGAGACAGAGTTCGATGCGCTCAAGAACAAGGCCCGCCAGCTCGGTCGCGAGACCGTCTTCACCGCCAGCCAGGCGGCAGAAGCCATGAGCTTCTTCGCCCTGGCCGGCTTCAAGGTGGAGGACATCCTCTCGGCGATCGGTCCCACGCTCGACTTGGCGGCAGCCGGGCAGATTGAGATCGCCCAGTCGGCGGACATCGCCGCCAAGATCATGGCGGGCATGGGCATCCAGGCCCAGGACCTCGGTCACGTCGTTGATGTCATGGCCAAGGCCATGACCACGGCGAACACCGACATGGTCATGCTTGGCGACGCCTTCAAGTTTGTAGGGCCAGTTGCCAAGAACGCCGGCATCTCGCTCGAAGAGATCACCGCCGCCATCCAACTTCTGTCGAACGCCGGCATTCAAGGGGAGATGGCCGGCACCACGCTGCGTGGCATGATCCTGTCACTGACCTCCCCCAGCAAGGAGGCGGCCGACGAGCTCAAGCGGCTGGGCGTGCGCGTCAATGACGCAGCCGGCAACGTGCGGCCGTTTGCCGACATTATCGGCGACTTGGAACGTGGACTGTCGAAGCTGGGCTCGGGCCGGCGCCTGCAATCCATCGGCCGAATCTTCCCCAACCGGCAAGCGGCCGGCGCGGCCGTGCTCATTGGCCAGACCGAGAACATCCGCAAGGCGACGGACGCGCTGAAAGGATCGGCCGGCACAGCGGGCAGGATCGCCAGGGTGCAACTCGACACGCTCACCGGCAGCGTCAAGATCCTGCTGTCGGCCCTGCAAGACGTGGCCATCGAGCTCGGCGGTGCTCTGGCCCCGGAACTTCGCAAGTGGGTCGAGGGTCTTATCCAGGCCCTCAACGTCATTTCCCGGGTGATCAAGGGGAACAAGGAACTGTTCGTTGCGATCGCCAAGGGGGCGATCATCGTCATTGGCATCGGTGCAGCGCTGCTCGCTCTGGGCGCTGCCATCCAGGTGATCGCCTTCGCGATCGGTGGCCTGGCCGCGATCTTCAGCGCGGGGATCGCCATCCTCGGGCTCGTAAAGGCATCGATCCTGGCCCTCTTCACTCCGTTGGGCTTCACACTCAAGCTGCTCGATAGCGCCGCCACGGCCTATCTGTTCATGTCCGAGCAGGGGCAGGCGACGCTGGGCGCCCTCGGCGAGGCGTGGAACAACATCCGTGACATTGCGACCACGGCCTGGGGTGGCATCGTCGACGCCGTGATGGCGGGCGACCTGGCCCTGGCCGGCAAGATCGCGCTCACCGCACTCAAGGCGGCCTGGGTCGAGGCCGTCCACTTCATGCAGATCGCCTGGATCAACTTCAAGGACTTCCTGTCGGCAACCTGGAACAACGCCGTGGCCGGTCTGGCCGTGGTCATGAATGATTTCGTGACCGGCCTACAGGTGATCTGGCTCGAAGTCACCATGTTCCTGTCGAAGGCCTGGGCCTCGTTCGTGGGCGCAGCGCAGAAGATCTGGGCGAAGTTCATCGGCTTCTTCCTGGAATCGTGGGCCACGGCGAAGGGGACCGTGGCCGCCATCCTCGGCGACGATGCCGGCGTCCAGGCCGCCGCGCAGGAGATCATCCGAGTCCAGGATGACGTAGCCAAGCAAGTCCAGGCCATCGACATCGACGTGGCCAAGCAACGACAAGGCATCGAGGCCGACCGCCTGCGCCGGGGCAAGCAGATCGTTGCCGACCAGAAAGCGGTAGAGAAAGCGCTGGGAGAGGACCTGGCACGGCTCGACATCGCTCGCGGCAAAGAACGCGAGAAACAGCTGGCCGGGCTCGCCGGCGAGCTTAATGACGCGCAGGAAGAGCTGAAGAAGCTGGTCGACCAGGCCGCCCAGAAGCGGCTTGCCGCCGAATTCCCGCCGATCGGCGAGGCGCTGGACCGCGCCGCCGGCCGCGTCCCCGGCCTTGCCGCCCCCGGCGCTGGCGGCCCCGGCGCCGGCCAGGCCATCGGCACCTTCAATCCCGAGGCCCTCCGCGCCCTGGGTGCCGCTGACACCATCCAGCAGAAGCAACTCCTAATGCTTGAAAAGCTGGTCGCCCTCGACAAGCAGATGATCGAGGAACTCCGCAACGCCGGCATCAAGGTCGAATGACATGGCGCAGATTATCGAGAAATTCGATTCGCGCGAGCAGACGGTCTCCGAGGACAACCCCGTCGTCGACTTGCGCTACGTCGTGACCGAGACCGAGGACGACGCCGTCGTGCGGTCGCTGGTCGAGGCCACGATCCCGGCTTTCTACAACTCGAAGCCGTTTCAGAGCTATCGTATCGTCCACCTGGGCGGCGGCGTCTGGGAGGTAGAGGTTCGCTACGGCAAGAAGGAACCGAAGCAACCGGGTGACTGGTCGTTCCACTTCGACACCTCCGGCGGCTCGGCCAAGATCTTCCAGAGCCTGAACACGACCGCCTACGTCGCTCCCGGCGATGACGAGATCGACTTCCAGGGGGCCATTGGCGTCACCGACGACGGCGGCACGCGGAAGGTCGAGGGCGTCGAGATCACGGTGCCGCAGTTCTCGTTCACAGCCACCCGGACGCTGTCGAACCCCATCAACCCGGCTTACTTGAACGCGCTCGAACAGAAGACCGGCAAGGTCAACAGCGACACGGTCATCTTGCTCGTCGATGACGTTTCCTACACCTTTTTGCCCGGCGAGCTGAAGTTCGAGAACGCGACGGGCGGCAAGAAAAGCTCCGAGGACTGGGAGATTACCATCAAGTGCTCGGCGGCGCGAAACCGCACCGGCATCCAGTTCGGCGACATTACAGGTGTGGCCAAGAAGGGGTGGGAATACATCTGGGTCTACTACGAGGACGCCGAGGACACGAACACGCTGGTCAAGAAGCCGCGTCAGGTGATGGTCGAGCAGGTCATCGAAGAAACGACGCTGGGCGAACTGTTCGTGTGAGGTCGCATGGGGCTGAACGACAAGCTGCAACCGGGCCAGGTCATTCGCAAGGTCGAAGCTGCCGACTGGAATGCGATGGTCGACGCCGCCCGCGCCGAGCGCGCCCGCCAGAGCGACGTGTCCACGGAATCGAAGGCATTCTCCCGGCCAATCGTGACCGCCAAGGTCATGAACATCAATTCTGGCCCGGTCCCGCGCTTTGGCGCCGTCGCATTGCGCGAGCCGATCATCTCGCCCACGGACAGCTTGCCAGAGTTCCAGCGGCAGCCGACGTTCGAGATTGATGTCCCCACGTTCGCCGACCTGGCCGAGTCCCCCACGAAACCAGCCATTCTTCTTCAACCGCTATCCGCCGGCGTGATCGGCGACGCCTGCGTGTGTGGCGTGGTGCCGGCACGCGTCGACATGCAAGACGTGCAGCATCGGTTCGCAGAGCTGACTCTTGGCCAGACGCATTTGACGAGCGGCCACACTGGCCCCGTTGAAATCCTGTGGGTCGAGAGCGGGCTGGGCGTGAAATGGGCGCTCGTGCGCATCCCGGCATTCCCGTCGCGACCGAGCAACTTCTCCGATTTCATCAACCAGAGCTCGCCACCGGACAACCCACCCCCGAACACGATCCGAATCTACCAGACGGGCAACACGCTCTACTTCCTCGACTCGTCCGGCAATGTTTACATCATCTGCTCGTCCGGCCCGCCCGGCTTGGACTTCACGTTCTCCGAAAGCAAGAACCTGCAGCTACTCCTCGACAAGTGCATCCTGAGGTTGCGCTGGGAGGAGTCATTCATCACGTTCGAGAGAAACACGGCCGGCTTAACGACCGGGATCAGCGTGCTCGGTACCTACGCGAGGGAATCGTCGGTCGATCTGTGCAAGTGCAAGTGCGAGTACTGTGGCGGTGGCTACTACGGCGGTGGCGGTTACTACGGAGGTGGAGGCTCATGAGCATTGCAGTCATTTCCTGTTATTACAACCCTTGCGGCTACCGGCTCGTGCGCGAGAAGTACTGGCGCTTCCGCGAGTGCCTGGGGCAATGCGACTACTTCTGCGTCGAGGCCTCGTGGAACGGGCGGTGGGAGACGGACGCCACACTCCGCATCACCGCTCGCGACGACCAGGTCATGTGGCAGAAAGAGCGGCTTCTGAACGTGCTGATCGAGCGCCTGCCGCCGAAGTATGATCGCGTCGTCTGGGTCGATTCGGACATCGTCTTCCTCAACCCCGATTGGCTCGCCAGCGTCGATCGCCTTCTCGATGAATACCCGGTCGGCCAGCCCTGGTCGCGCTTCCATATCCTCGATCCACATGGGCGTATCGGCCGCAGCATGTACAGTGCCAGCTACAAGCGCCACCACTCCGAGATCAAGGAGTACGCCACGCCTGGCCTGCTCTGGGCTGCCCGTCGCGAAGTTCTGGCCGACGGTCTGATCGATTTCCACGTCATCGGCGGCGGCGACTCGATGCAGCTCGTCGCCTGGGTCGGCCCCTACGGCAACAACTGGCCCCAGGAATGGATGTTCCGGGCGATCAACCCTGAGTGGCGTGCGCCTTACCTCGAAGTAGCCACGAAAGCCCATGCCAAGGTGCAGGGCAAGATCGGCTTCTGCCCAGGCGAGGTCGTGCACCTGTACCACGGCACCCGGGACAACCGAAAGTACGTCGATC
>JBFWSD010000440.1:0-6023 GCA_050248575.1 Gemmataceae bacterium | reverse complement strand
AGGATCCAGGTCAACGCTTCCAGTTTGTGCGGTTTCAAGAAGCCATGAATGAAACAGAACACGCCCACGGTAATGATCGTCAAGTAAATGGAACTGAGGATGCCATAGGTCAGCAAGAAGGCGCGACGGCCCGGGCTCAACCTCTCCTTGAGCTGCATGGGCAGGCCCAGCGTCAGCCCGCCCAGCCATTGCTTGACCACGCGCGAGCTTTGCATCTTCAGGTTGGGCATATCGAGAAAGTCGGCCAGTACGAAGTAGCCGTCATAACGCAAGAGCGGGTTGCCGTTGAACAGGAGCGTGTTCACGCTACAGACGATCACCAGGCAGAGGCTGAGTTGATGGAGCATGCTGCCCGGGGTGGAGTACCACCACACGAAGGTGGCGATCGAGGCGACGATCAGCTCGACAAAGATGCCCGCCAGCCCGATCAGCATGCGCTTCCTTTTGCTGGGCAGCATCCAGCTATCGGAAACTTCGCAGTAAAGACAGGGTGCAAGGCAGAGAAACATCAGGCCCGTCTCGTGAACCTCGCCGCCGAAAGCCTTGCAAGTGAGGCCATGGCCCAGCTCGTGCAGCACCTTCACGCAACCCAGGGCAACCCACAAGTAGATCGCGGTCTTGAAGGTAAAGAACGCATGCGCGTCGGGCAGCTTGCTCACCAGTTCCTGGAAGTGCATGCCGACCAGCAAGAGCGCCGAGAGCACGAGGGCCAGTGCACAGACACCGACCAGGGGCGAGAACAGCCCGCCCATCACGGGCAACAGCTTGTTCAAGAACCGATCCGGATCGCAGACCCGGATGCGGAATGCAAGCACGTTGGTCAAGTTGGCGATGCGTTCGCGGCGGCGGTTCTGGCGGCGGCGCTTGAGCAGCGGCCGGGCCGCGCTCGAGCTTTCGGTGCCAACCAGCCCGGCCTGGATGAGCTGGCGCAGGAAGACCTCGACGTCCTCGAGGGGCAAACGCTGCGGGCGATAGCGTTGCTCGTATGCCCGCCGCAAGTCTTCGGTCGAGGTCTTGCCGTCCAGCCGCTCGAGCAGGAAATACTCCTGCTCGGTGAAGCGAAAATAGCGCAGCCTGACCGGATCTTTGACGACGTAGCAAGTCTTGTGGTTGTGCCGTTGCTGCGAAACGGCCAGATCGCGGCGCAGCCTGGGCCGGATTTGCTTGCGACCTTGCCGGAGATCATCGTGTGTCGTCGGCATGTGAGTTCTTTGTCAAGCGAAGCGCGTACGCACCGGGCTGCTCGCGCGACGGTTTGCTGAGCGCTGCTGGCTACTCAGGAAAGAGGACCATATTCACAGTGGTGCCGGGCAGCAGCCGATGGATCGTGTTGGGCAGTTCAGCCCATACGCGGACCTGGGCGGCGCTCGATTCCACGCCGGTATCGAGCAACGTGACGCGTGCTTGCAGCCGCTCGTTCACGTTGCGCGCGCTCGGCAGATCCCAGAGCAGCACGCGGCCATCGTGGGTGCCGGCGGCCACGAAGCGGTCGTCGGCAGCGAAGGCTACACCGCTCGTGACCACCGCGCCGGCGGGCAGCATGCACTTGCCCAGCACGGTGGCCGAACGCCCTTCGAACGGGGCACGCCAGACATGCAGCGGGCTCTCGGTGCCGGCCAGCTGGGTCACGAGCAGGCTGCCCGTTCGCGAGAAGCGGGCAAAGCCTGTGAAACTTTGCCCGTTGCCGCTATTCAAGACACCCGCCGTGTTGCCCTCGGGCAGAGTCAAGAGCCGCAACTTGTCGCCATCGTCGAAAATGGCGAGCTTGCCCTCCGGGCTGATGCCCGGGCAGGTCAGGTGGCCCGATCGATGTTCGAGCGTGTTTTCCAGGGTGGCCCCATTCACGCCAAGCGACCAGACCCGCATCGCTTGGTCCTGGCCCGCAGACACTAGCTGGGCCGCTGGCGTGAACGCCAGCGAGGTCACCGCGCCGCGATGCGCTGCAGTCAACTGATAGCGCAAGCGGCCACTTTGCGTTTCCCAGAGGCAGATCGAGCGATCCTCGCCCCCCGTGGCACAGGTCAAGCCGTCGGGGCTGAAGGCCACAGCGGTGACGTTGCCCTCGTGAGAACGCAGTTCGAGAACGGGCCTGGACTCATCGGCGTCCAGTTTCCACAGTCGAGCCGTGCCGTCGCTGGCCCCGACCAGACACAGGTTGGCTGTCGAACTCGGTTCGGTGCAGTCCACACACAGGGCCGCCGCGTCTTGCTTCCATTGACGGCGTTGCCGCCGTGCCTGGGCATCCCAGGCGATGATGGTGCCGTCCTTGCTGGACGATATGACCTCGCCCGTCTTGCTGACAGCCACGCCGGTGACTTCTTGCAGGTGGCCAAGCAGGCTGGTGCGCGGGCCGTACTGCGGGGCCGGCTCGATCACGGCCGGCATGCCGATTCTCAGGCGTGGCAGATTCTGCACGTCGACCAGCCCTTCCACGCGGACACGTTCGAGGTTGTGAATCCGCACGACCGGCTCGAAGCTGCGCACCGCCTCGTTGTCGCTCTTGTAAATGCTCTTGATGACACCGGGCAGCGAAGCTCGTACTTCGTGCATGCGCAGGACGGTATCGATCTGGTTGAGCTCATGCTCGGCAAGGGCCACAGCTTGCCGTTTGCCGACCACTTCCAGGGCGGCATTGTCCCACGACAGCTTGGAGCGGCGCACTTCTTCCTCGGCAGTGACCCCCGACTTGCTCAGTCTGAGCTGCGTGTCGAAGCGGTTCTTGAACTCTTCGTTGACCTTGATGGCGGCCTCCAGTTCGGCACGGGCCGCGGCCAGCCTGGCTTTCTTGATGGCCCATTCGTCGCGGGTGATGCGATCGTCGATGAAGGCAACCAGCTGCCCGGCCTTGACCTCGTCGCCCACCTTGAGGCGCCGAAACGACTTCAGCTCGAAGCCGATCTTGACGCTGACGCGGTCGCCGGGAGGGACCTGCTCGCCCGGCTGAATCTCGGTGCCCACGAAGAGCAGGATGCCGTCGCGCGGGCAAGGGACTTCTTGCTTGTCGATGACGTTGACGCGGCAATCGCGCAGCACTACCGGATCGACGGCGGGCAGCGGCGTGACCACGGGCGCCACCACCTCGCTCCGTGCGTAGAGGGGCTTGCCCACGTCACGATGATGGGCCGCCGGAGGCGGCGTGTCGGCCGCGTCGGCCTCGACCGCCGCCGGCTCCTCCGAACCGACGCGGTACCAGTCGCCGCGCGTCCAGGCGATGGCGATGGTCGAAGCGATGATGACCAGATAGGCGAGCCAGCGAAGCATCTTGACACTCCCTTCCTGCAAGACCGGGAATCAGGGCCGCTCGGCCCCGCTCGCCATCAGAAGAACAGCACTTTCTCGTAGAGGAACTCCCAGACGCCGTGAAAGAGCGAATAGCCCAGCGGGCAGTCGCCGCACCGAATGCGCAAATGGACCTCGCTGCCCGTGAGCAAGAGCTCGGAGGGGATGCGCTCGGACTCGGGAATGCCGGGGCCGGCCAGGCGGACCAGGGCCTTGACCACCGGTTCCGCGCCGGGACCTTCGTTCTCGCTGGGCTGCGCTTCCGATTCGAGCGCGGCCCGGGCCAGCTTGCCCCGGAACGTCACGGTCGGCTTGCTCAAGAGAAGGATGTCCACGTCGAGTTCGTCGCGGTTGCCGAAGGCCTCGAGCACTTTACCCAGGTGATGATGCGGGATGCTTGTCTCGATTTCCCAGCCGTGCTCCTTGGCGCCGATGCGGAGGAGCCCGTCGGATGGTTGCACGAAGCGATGCTGTAGTTTTTCGCGGAAGCCGCCATTGAGGATGGTGCCCGCCAGTGGAGCCTTGAGCCAGAAGTAGCCGGGTCGCGCTTCGTCGGCGTGCGTGCGCTGGCGTAGGGCTCGGAGTTCGGCCTGCCAGCGGTCGCGCTCGTACTCTTTCTGTTTCTTGCGGGCTGCGAAGTCGGCCCGTTCGACCTCGGTCGGGGCGCTTTTCTGCTGCAAGGCCAGGGCGGCAATCTCATCTTGCGTGCGCGACAGGTCGCTCAACAGCTTGAGCATGTGCAGTTCGAGGTCGGTGTCGTGCATGAGGACGAGGGCCTGGTCCTTGACGACGCTTGCGCCGGGCTCCACGCCGGCTTCGAAGCGGACGATCTGCCCTTCCACCGGGGGATAGAGCCAGCGGCGTTCGCTGGGCAGCAGTTGCCCGGTGGCATCGAGCTTGAGCGGAAAGGGGACACACACGAGGGCGGCGCTGGCTGCGGTGACGATGGCCGCGGCCGTCAGTAACGTGGAGCCCAGCGGCCCGCCCAGCCCGTCGCGCAGGCTTTGCAGGGCCCGCCAGAGCCAGGCCAGTGGAATGTTCTTGTAGGCGACCGCATTGGCCAGGGCGGGCTGCGCGTGCTGCCCTAGCACGTTGAGTCGTTCGACGAGAGCATCGGTCTCGGCGCGGGGTTCGAAACATTCGAGCACCAGGGCTGTTCGATCCCGATCCTTGCGGTCGCCCGCGAGCGGCTCGACGATCACCAGCCGGCTGTCGCTCTCGGCGACGTACTTGTCGAGAGCTTCCAGGACCGGTGGCGGCAGTGTTTGATCGGCTTCGCCGCGATAGACAAGGCGTTCACCCCAGTCGAGGACGCGTTCGCAAAGACGGCCCAGCAACTTGACGTGCTGCGCACGTTTTTCCACGGTGTCGACGCCGCTGATGGCCTCGATGGCGACCTTGCCATGTCGGCGGACGGCCACGCTCAGGCGGTCGGCCTGGGCCAGACGGTTGCCCTCGTTGGCTACGCGGTAAGCCACATCGGTCAGGTCCAGGCTGCCGTGTACGTGGCGGCTGAACGATTCGAGCTGTTCCCAGAGAGCGCTGCGCTGCCCGAGTTGTGTGAGCGTGTGGTTCCGTTGAAAGATCGATACGTGGTGGGCCACGCCGACCAGAAAACGCAGGGCGTTGGCTGTGATCGGTCCCGGCGGCGGCTCTGGAATCCGGGCGACTTCAAGCAAGCCAATCGCTTGCCCCTGCATCTGCACGGGCACGAGGATGAGTAAATGATCGCTTGGATTGGCGGGCAAGTCGCCGGTCGTCGGCGCCGCGTCGCGCGGGGGCAAGATCATCGGCTTGCCCAGTTCCACGGCGCGGCGCAGGATCTCGTCGTGTTCGGGGTTGCTGCCCTGGGTGTCGACGCCGATGCGTTCGAGATTGGCATGGGCCGCGGCTTGCAGCCCGCCGGTCTCGCTCCGCGTCCAGATGGCGCCGGCCAGGGCACTGGTGCCCGCGATGCAGCACTGCAGCAGCTCGCTGAAGTACTGCTGCGGCGGCAGCGTCGCCTCGGAGAGGCGACCCACCTCCTCGAAGAGCTGATGATAGTCCTTGCCTGTCTTGGCCGTTGCCTGGCTCACGCCTACCTCCCGTGGAAGGAGCACGGGCGCAGTATCGCCACTGCGCGCGGCCATCCTTATAGCCTCGCGGCTCTTCAAGTCAACGCGGACTGACTCGGGGGGTGGCGGAAGATAGAGAGGTCAAGTTTGGCCGCGCGGCTCTGGCGAGCACGGGCAGCGTGCAATCCGCACAAAAAAAATGCTACATCTGCGACCTGGGAGAATCGATCCTTGTGCCTCGGCCCGCGCTCGCCAGAGGCACGCGACTAAACGTTGTCGGTTGCCTGGGCGGCTTTCTCTGCCTCTTCTGCCTCGTTGTTGTACTTGAAATAGTTGTCCCATTTCTCGTCGAGGCGGCGGAGGGCCTCTTCCAGTGGCACGGCGCGGTACTTGCCGTCTTCCTCGGTGACCAGGTTGTCGCGGATCAGCTTGTCCAGGGCGTCGTCGGCCTCGAAATCGATCTCCACGCCATACTGCTCGGAGAGGAAGCGTTCGCAGTGGGCGTCGACTTCCTTCTCGGTGGACGGGCCCTGTTTCCACAAGAAGTAGTAGGCCAGAGTGGCTTCCTTGAATTCCTGCTCTTCCAGCGAGTCCATCAGAAAGAAGATCACGCCCAGGTCATTGTCGAGGTTCTTGTGATAGAGGGAGTGCGTGACCAGGTGCTGATAACGGTCCTTCGAGGCCTTGAAG
>JBFWSD010000439.1:0-6031 GCA_050248575.1 Gemmataceae bacterium | reverse complement strand
GTCCGAGCGTCGCGAAGATGAGGACATCTGCTGCCACCACGCCAGCTCGGATGTCATGTTCCTAGTCATCGCATTCCCAGTCCCAATCATCCGAGCGCCGCGGGTTGGGCGATTTCTTGTCCCAGCGCTCAATCAACTGAGCCAGATCCTCGGCAAGAATAGTGCAAATCTCGCGGCGTTCCTTGGTCAAGGCGGGTGGGTGGCAACAGAGGTGTTCGCAAATTGCCACGATGGATCCGAGCCGAGCACGGTAGTCCTCCGGCTTTTGCTGACTGAGGAACTTCCGGAGAGTGTCGCCGAAGGACTCCCAGCCAAATCGCTGACAAAGCCGGACGAGGGGGTCGCCTTCGGAGCCATCGAAATCCTTGGGGAGAACTTCGAGGAGAAAGCCTTGCACCAGATCCTCCGTGCCAATGCGATTGAGTATCTCGAGCATTCGCGTCGGCAATGAAACCTTGGCGTCCCGGATCATTTGCCGTGGTCGCCAGTTCCTGATGATGGCGTCTGCAAAGGTGCGGCAGGCGGCAAGGGCCTCCGGTTTCCTGGCTCTCGCCGCCATTCGCTCCAGTGCCGGTAACGCCGAGGCCTGTCCTTCTCCAGCCAGTACCTGGAAGTAACGATTGCGGGGCCAGATCACGATCACGCCCCGCCGATACCAGCGATCCACCGAGACGCCCTCGTTTCCAGTCGCCTCGGTGACCCGCTGCTCAAACGGCCAATCCTTCCGACCTTGCCCGCTGAGGATCTCAGTTTCGTTCAAATGCACGGTGCCGAACGGTTGCCGTCGGCCCTTCGCGTCCAGCCAGTGATCGAGGATCATCTCCTCATCATAGATCTCGGCGATCTCGACGCCGGCATCTAGCTCGCCGTCCCCATCTTCGTTGTCTTCCTCGTCGTCATACGACCAATGGTAGGAGCGCCGACTTGCCCAGGGATCGTAGCCGAGCGTGGCATAATCCGCCTCGCCCGATAGATGGTGCGTTAGGAGGGCGAAGAAGCACTGGTAGTCCAGTAATTCGGCGCCGCGGAGCAGGATGTCTGACCGGGCACGATCGGTGCCCTTTAGCTCGTCGAGTCCTATTTCGGTGTACTGGTGTTTCAACGGGACCGCAATCTTGTTCAGTGCGGCGTCCGCAAAGAGCTCTTTCAGCAACTCGGCGGTGCGCTCCAAGGCGGACGAGTTCCGCGGCGCTGGTGGCTGCTTTTTGCCCGCGATTGCCAGATTGTAGGCGAGAGCGATGCGGTAACCGGACTTCACGGGCGTGATCTCGTGTTCGCAGTCGGCGTAGAAAGCGGCGTATTGCGTCTCGAACTCGGCCTTTTTGCCACCAAAGTCTATCCTCTGAGTCCGGCCATCATGTCGGACAACGAGTGTACCGCCGTCGTGGCGTGATGGCAGGCACACGACCAGCGTCGCGAACATGCTGGGCGTTTTCTCGCTGTCGCGGTGGGGCGCGAAGAAGCTGCCTTTCTCGTAGATCAGCAGCTTGTAGAGTTCGGCGTTCACCTTTCGAGTGATGCCGAACTCCTTCTTGAGGGCATCGACGATGGCGGTGACAAGCAGAATCCAACCCTTGTTGCGGAGCGAGAACTTCGAGGGGTCGATCTGCCAGACTCGACGGATGTTCGTATCGACGATCGTTGCTTCACCGCGGCCATAAGGAGCCTGGGTGGCTTTGGTTATGAGCCGCTTCGCGTCTGTTGCGGAGACAGGACACCCAACCGGACCGATGCCTTTGACCTCCAATCCCGGCAACACCATTGGGAGGCTACCGGCCGTTGCAAATCGCGAGGATTCACCCATGCCATCCAGAAGTTCTTTGAGCCGCTGCCTCACATCCGCCATGATGTGCCCCTCTACCGTACACAAGACGAGACTCCGCATGAAAAAAATCCGAACTTGCCTGTTTTGGGTCGGAGGAGACCTGGTGTAGCAAAATGTAGTTAATTGCACTGAATTCCCGCTAATTCCATGGGATTCCAAGTAATCCGACAAGGGGCTGAATCGGCACAAAATACGGATATTTCCCACGTATTCCGCCGTCAATGCCGCAGTACTAATACTTATCGTCGGCCAGGATGACAAGGATATTGGGCCGGTCTGCCGCCGCGGGCGCGGGCAGAACCGCCACCAGTCCGATCACGATGCTCAACCAGCAGCGCATGGGCTAAGCTCCCAAAAAAGTCAGCCCCGGACGAAGCAGCGTTGCTTCGCCCGGGGCCGTGGTGGATCAAGGCAGGCTCAGGCCAGCAGCTTGTCGTGGACCTTGCCTTCGCGGAAGAGCTGGATGGGCCGCCCGGTGGGCGTATTCAGCTCGAGCTGATAGTCGATGCCCAGGCAGTGGAACAGCGTCGCGGACAGGTCATCCGGCGTGCAGGGATCGAGGGCCGGGGCCATGCCGCTCGAATCGGTGGTGCCGTGGGCGTAGCCCGGCTTGAACCCGCCGCCCGCGACGACCGCGGCCATCGACCGCGCCCAGTGGTCGCGGCCCGACTTGGTGTTGACCTTGGGCGTGCGGCCGAATTCGCCGGCACAGTAGACGATGGTGCGATCCAGCTGGCCCCGCTCGGCCAGGTCGCCGATGAGGGCCGACAGCGTCTGGTCCACCTGGGGCAACAGCCTCGTCTTCAGCGACTGGAAGTTGTTGCTGTGCGTGTCCCAGCCGCCCAGCGTGATGGTGACGAAGCGGACGCCCGCTTCGGTGAGGCGGCGGGCAGCCAGGGCGCCCTGCCCGAACGAGCTGCTGCCATAGCGTTCGCGGACACTGGCCGGCTCGGCGTCCAGGTCGAACGCCTTGCGCGTCTTGTCGGAACGGAGGATCTCGAGCGCCTGCTTGTGGAAGGAATCGAGGCCGTCGACGATGTCGGCCGATTCGTCGAGCTTCTGGAATTTCTGATCGAAGCCGCGCAGCAGCTTGTCGCGGTTTTCGAGCTCTTCGAGGCTGAAGCCGTTGGGCAGCGAGATGCCGCGCACGCGCATCGAGTTGTTGCCCCGGCCCGGGCTGCCTTCGACGCCGAACGGATTGTAGCCGGTGCCCAGGTAGCCCGCGTTGCCCGCCGCGCCGCCACGAAGATTACCGAAGACGACGTAAGGAGGCACACCGAGCTCGGTGGGCAGCAACTTGGAGGCCAGCGAACCGAGGGCCGGATACTGCAGGGCCGGAGTCGGCTTGTTGCCCGTGGTCATGAACACGGTGGCCGGCCCGTGCGAGGGAATCGTGTGGTAGAGGGAACGCACGAAGGTGGCCTTGTTGGCGACGGCGGCCATCTTCGGCAGGTGCTCGCTGATCATCACGCCCGGCGCCTTGGTGGCGATCGGCTTGAAATCGCCGCGGATGCCTTCGGGGGCCTCGGGCTTGAGGTCCCACATGTCGATGGTGGCCGGGCCGCCGGCGAGCCAGACGAGGATCACCGATTGTGCCCGCGCCTTCTTGTTCGCGCCGGTGGCCTTGGCCTGAGCCTCGAGCTTGAGCAGTTCGGGCAAGCTCAGCCCGAACATCCCGGCCGCGCCGATCTTGAGGAAATCGCGGCGGTAGAACCCCTCGCAATCCGTCCTCTGTTGAGTTGCCATTGGTCGATCCTCTTGTTGCCCTGAACCACCCCCCTGTTGTTCCGCCGGTCAGGGCCGCGGCGAAACAGGTACAGCGTTCACGCCATGTCTCACTCAGTGATTCAGAATGAATTCCCTCGTGTTAATCAACGCCCAGACGGTGTCCACGAACAACGTCTTGCGGTCTTTGATCGTCCGCTTGTAGTCGTTGAAGACCTTCTTCTCATGGTCGGTGGGAAAGCGCGCCAGCGTGGCCAGTACGAGTTCCTCGAGGATCTGCTCGTCGGTCTTGTCGGACTTGAGCAATTCGTTGAGGCGGCCCGACTGCAGTTTTTGCAAGACGCCCGAATCGGTCATCATGTAGAGCGTTTGCGGCAGGGCTGGCTCGAGCGAACGCTCGCAGTCGCAGGCGGCCGTGCGGGCCGAGCGACCGAAGATCTTGAAAGCGTATTCCAGGTTGGTGTTCTGCACGCGGCTGACCGCCACCTCGATGGCCCGGGCCCCTTCGGGCGCGCTGTTGCCCCAGTTCTCTTTCACATCGAGCGCACTGTTCAAAACGTCGAGCACGACCTCGGCCATCATCCGCCGCACGTAGCTGTGCGAGTAGTTGGTGTTGTCGAGCTTGTTCGTTTCGTTGGGCGCCGACGATTGCTGGTAGACGCGCGAGTTGAGGATCACACGCTCGATGTGGCGGATGTCGAACTTGTGTTCGACGAAGTCTTTCGCCAGGGCGTCGAGCAACTGCGGATTGGAGGGCGGATTGGCCAGCGAGAAGTCGTCAATCGGCTCGACGATGCCGACGCCCAGGTAATGCCCCCAGACACGATTGACAAAGCTGCGGGCAAAGTACGGATTGTCGGGCTGCTTCATCCAGGCGAACAGGGCCAGACGGGCATCCTCGTCCTTGATGGCGATGACCGGCCCGCCCAGCGCCTTGGGCGCCAGCTTGCCATCGGTATCGGGATCGGCGAGCGCACGCGCCCGGTCGCTGATGTACAGCTCGCGCAGCGTGGGCATCCGCTTCTTCTTGTCCTTCACGCCGCGGCGCTTGCGGTTCTCTTCGTCGATGGCCTTCTTGGCCTCGGGCGACGTGCCGTAGCTCACCTGCCCGAAAATGTTGGCATAAGCGCGGTAGTCGTGCTGCGTCCAGCGATCGAACGGATGCTTGTGGCACTGGGCACATTCCAGGCGGATGCCCAGGAAGGCGGCGGCCGTCTTCTCGCCCCACTGCTCCAGGGGGACGTTGTTCTGCTGGCGACGCCAGAACAGGTCGAGCGACTGGCGCTTCGCATAGTCGGTGTCGAAGCTGTCGAGGGCCTGCTTCTCGAGTTCGTTGGATTCGTCGATCCATTTCTCGGGATCCTGCCCGTCGCGGCTGGTGGCACAGAGCACGCCCTTGACCAGCTCGTCGTAGGGCACGTTGTCCTCGAGCCGCTTGCGGAGCCAGTCGTGCCACATCTTGCTCCGCTTCTCGCGGCTGGGCTGCTCGAGCAGGTCGGTGTTGTTGCCGGTGATGTCGCTGAACTTGGTGGCCCACAGGGCCGCGTGCATCGGGTGGGCCAGCAACTCGTCGATCTTCTTGGCCCGCTTGCTGGGATCCTTGCTGGCCAGGAACGAGCGAACCTCGTCCGGGCTGGGCAGGGAGCCGATGGTATCGACGTAGACGCGGCGGAGGAATTCGGCGTCGTCGGCCTGTCCGGAGGGAACAATATTCAGTCGCTTCAGCTTGGAATAGACGTGCTGGTCGACATAGTTGACTTCAGGAATCTTGGGATACGCGAAGCCCTTCGGGGCCGCCACCGGCACGAGCGCCCGCACGGGCAGTACATTCCCGCGATACGACACGACCACCGCCGTATCGCCGGCCTGCTTGCTCGACACGTTCCCTTCGTGATCGACCTCGGCGATGGCATCGTCGTTGGTGCGGAATTCGCAGAAGCGGGTGATGTCCTCGACGTCGCCGTTGGCAAAGGTGGCCTTCACCTTGAGGGCCCGGCTCTCATTGACGCCGCCAAAGGCGAGCTCGGCGGGCTCGATGGCAATGGACTGAACCGCGCCGCTGCCCGGGGTTCGGGCAGCGCCGGCGGCAATCCAGTCACGGAACATACGATACTGCCAGCTGTCCTTGCCGAAGCGGCGGCCGCCGCCATGCTCGGTGAGTCCGGCACTCTTCAACAACAAGAGGCTCTGCTCGGCGTCGACGGTGTTGAGGCGACGGCCCATGGCCTCGCGCGTGAGGGCCATGAAGTCCTTTTCCGGAGCGTAGCCGAACAGCGAGAGCCGCAGCCCCCCCTTCCCCTGAAAGGAACCGTGGCAAGAGCCCGCATTGCAGCCGAGCTTGCCGAACAGCCCCATCAGATGGCGTTCGAAATCGACCTTGCCCGGCGCAGGAGGCACCACGGCCTCAGCCCTGGCAAAGGGGGCCCCGAACATGACGAAAAGGAAAGCGGCATAAACGGTCGACGGACGGTGGAAGCGGTT
>JBFWSD010000438.1:0-6034 GCA_050248575.1 Gemmataceae bacterium | reverse complement strand
GAAACGTGGCAAGTTCGCTCATCGAGCAGGCTGACGCGGCCAGGAAATCGAAGGAAGCGTTCCTCGCCGCCACCAAAGATCTCAGGAAGGCGTAGCGGGAGGCCATTTCACAAGATACCACAGCCCTGCTTACACGCGGCTTGCTCTTAGTGGCGATGAGCAACAGCCAGGGTGAACTGTTCCCCCTTGAAGGCGAGTTGAAGAAGAGATTCGGAAAGTCGCTGGCAACTGACATGTAGCGCGTCCGTCGCGATCTGCTATGAATACACTCGCAGGCACTCAGCAATTCGAACACACCCTGGCTGGGCCGGGGCATTCTTCGACTGCCAAAGCGATCCCCACGACGAAAGGAGCTTCGCATGCTGCTGCACAGGGATAAGAATGATCTGTACCACCTTCTTTCCGTTAGCCTGATCCGAGACGATGGGTCGATCGCCGGCCAGTACGGCCTGGAAACAGAGAAAGAGCTGATCCAGTTTCTGAAGGACCATCCTGACGAAACATTCTTGCTTCAACCAGGCATGGGGCTGACCCGCCGAATCGAAGACGACCGTGCCAAGTACACTGTGGAGGACGGGCACATTTTCGCGGGCGAGGTGTTGTACGATTCGAAGGCAGGCAAGATCGTGTGCAAAGAGTCACGGTAGCCAAAGAGGCGGAGCAGCCATATCCGGAAGTTCAGGGGACCGGCAGAACTCCGTCCCTTGGCGTCATCTGGGCGCTTTCAGTGCGCATGCCCGAAAGCAATGTCATCACACGCCGCGGATTTCAGTCCCGGTATGACCGTCGAACACCTTCACATGCCCACCGCCCGCCACTTCGTCGAGTTGCTCTTCCTTGAGTTCTTCGGCGGCGGCAGGCTTATCGGCCTGCTGTTGCTTCTGGACCGCGTTCTCTTCCGGCTTGCTGGCCTGGTTCTGCTCGTTCATGACAGTCTCCATTTCAGGTGTGCTAGGTTCTCTGCCGCGAAGCCAGCCGTTGTGACTGCCATCCCGACACTCATGAATCCAGAATTGCCAGGAATCTCGGACAAGGCCAGGGGAATCTCTCGGTTTTTTCACGCCCTGTGCCCTCTGGACAGGAGGCATCGGGGTGCCTCGGAAGGAACCTCAGCACGCTGGACGCTGGTCGAGGAGGGGACGACAAGCCGGAGGCTACCGGAATGGGCTGGCGCGGCTGCGGGCCGCAACATCGTGACCTTCTATGAAACCACCGGACGCCGAAGTGCTTCAAATCGACCATCCATCCAACTATGAAGAATGATGAGCTGACACCCGCTGACACCCGTTCCGGACGCGTCGGGTGTCAGTTGGAACACCTCAGAAATGCAAAAACCCCGTATTTTTCGGGGTTTGGAGGCATCCTGGCACTTTACGAAAGCTGTGCTCTACCGCTGAGCTAAGGCGGCACGGTAAGGACTTACATCGATTCGTTGCTCCGCTGAGGCACAGAATCTGAATGCCCATGAGCATTCTACAGCCCTGTCCAGTCCTCGAACACCCGAAGTAGCGCAGTGGAGCGGGCAGCCCTTTTCTACTCGCTCCTCGCCCATGTGAGCCTCCGTGGACGGACAGCGGCTTCTTGCCTGTGCCCGCCAAAATTAGCCATGGCGCGACGATCTTGGCAAGGGCAAGTGGCCGGGCGGATAACCTGGAACGCATGCTTCGATCCTCGCACCCTCTATCCTCACCCTGCGGACCAGGGTACAATTCGCGGCGGTTGAAAAGTCCGTGGCCCGAACCAGCCAATTCCTCTGGCGGCGTATTCTCACTTACCCCAAGGTGAACCATGCGACTCGGCATCAGCTGTGCGGTTCTTCTGGCCCTCGCTCTTGGCGGGCTGTCCGCCGAGCCGGATGATGTGAAAGCGCTCCTGGCCCGCGACATCCTGGCGCCGCAGCACACATTGACCGAGACGCAGGACTATTGCCTGGCGCGCGTGCCGCGCATGGACAGGTACGCTTCCGTCTCTGCATGGGACAAGCACGCCGACAAGATGCGGGCCGACATCCTCAAGCACGTTGTCTTCCGCGGCGCTGCCAAGGGCTGGCGCGACGCGAAGTGCAAGGTGGAGTATCTCGACAACGTCAAGGCGGGCGAAGGCTATCGCCTCAAGAAACTGCGCTACGAGGCCCTGCCCGGGCTGTGGATCCCCGCCCTCCTCTACGAACCCGAGAAGCTCGAAGGCAAGGTGCCCGTCTACATGGCCGTCAACGGCCATGATCGGGGCAATGGCAAGGCGGCGGGCTACAAGCAGATCCGCTGCATCAATCTGGCCAAGCGCGGCGTCATCACGCTCAACGTCGAGTGGCTCGGCATGGGACAGCTCAATACCGATGGCTTCGGCCACTACCGCATGAACCAGCTCGACCTGTGCGGCACCAGCGGGCTGGCCCCCTTCTACCTGAGCATGAGCCGCGGTATCGACCTGTTGCTGGCCCATCCCAATGCCGATCCCGAACGGGTCGCGGTCAGCGGCCTCTCGGGCGGCGGCTGGCAGACCATCTTCATCAGTGCCCTCGATCCGCGCGTCAAGCTGTGCAACCCGGTGGCGGGCTACTCGAGCTTCATCGCCCGGGGCCGCCACTTCAAAGACCTTGGCGATTCCGAGCAGACGCCGTGCGACCTGGCCACGATCGCCGACTACAGCCACCTGACCGCCATGCTGGCGCCGCGGCCCGCGCTGCTGACGTACAACGCGAAGGACCAGTGCTGCTTCGAGGCGGGCTACGCCTTGCCGCCGCTGCTCGATGCCGCCCGGCCCATCTACCGGCTCCACGACAAAGAAAAGAACCTGCGTGCCCACATCAATACCGACCCCGGCACGCACAACTACGAGAAAGACAACCGCCAGCAGTTCTATCGCCAGGTGGGAGATTTCTTCTTCCCCGGTCGCAAGGACTATCCGAACGACGAGATCGACTGCGCCAGCGAGCTGAAGAAGAAAGATGACCTGATGGTGGACTTGCCGAAGAATCACGACTTCAACACGCTGGCGCTCGAATTGAGCAAGTCGCTGCCGCGCGCGGGCGAACTGCCCGCCGGCAAGGAACAGGCCCTGGCCTGGAAAAAGGCCCGCCGCGCGCTCTTGAGTAAAATCGTCCGCGCCAGGAACTACGACGCCCGGGCCGAGAAGCTCGAATCCAAAGAGGGCACGACCCAGACCGCGTCGTGGAAACTTCTGCTCGACAAGGACTGGACGTTGCCCGTTCTCGAACTGACGCGCGGCAAGCCGAAGGGAACGACCATCCTGATCGGCGACCTGGGCCGCATGGCGCTCGCCGCCCAGGCCGAAGTACTGCTCGCCGGCGGTCAGCGCGTGCTGGCCGTCGATCTCTTCTACTTCGGCGAATGCAAGGTGGCCGAGAAAGACTTCCTGTTCGCGCTGCTGATCGCAGCGGTCGGCGACCGCCCGCTTGGCGTGCAAGCCAGTCAGCTTGCGGCGGTGGCCCGCTGGGCAGACAAGCAGTTCCAGGATCCAGTTTCACTGACTGCGGTTGGCCCGCGCACGAGTGTGATTGCCCTCGTCGCGGCCGGGCTCGAAGACAAGCTTTCGGCGGTCGACCTGCACGAGGCGCCGGGCAGCCTGAAGGAGACCATCGAAAAGAACCTGGGCGTGAACCAGCAGCCCGAGCAGTTTTGCTTCGGGCTGTTGCAGGATTTCGACGTGAAGCAGCTGGTGGCATTGTGTGGCCCGCGGCCTGTGCGCTTCGTCAAGCCGGGCGAACGAGCCCGCCAGGAGCTGGCCGGCCTGAACAAGTGGTACACCCTGCTGGGCCGGGACTTTGATCCGCTGAAGGACAAGTGAAGGCGATGACGACAGACACTCTCCCCGACACGATCCGCGCCGAGGCCGAGCTCGAAGAAGTCATGACCCGGCCAAGACCCGTCCTGGTCGAGTTCATGAAGACCGTATCGAGCCCGCTCTATGTGCTGGGCGCCGGGGGCAAGATGGGGCCGACCCTGGCCGTGCTCGCCCGCCGTGCGGCCGACGCCGCGGGCCGCAAGCTCGATGTCGTCGCGGTCAGCCGCTTTTCCGATGAACGTGCCCGCCGTACGCTCGAAGAGCAGGGCGTGCTCACACGCAGTGTCGATCTGCTCGATCGCCATGCGGTCGCCAAGCTCGATGACGCCACCGACATCGTCTATCTCGTTGGCCTCAAGTTCGGCACCACCGAGAATGCGGCCCCCACCTGGGCCATCAACACCCTGGTGCCGGCCAACGTGTGCGAGCGTTTTCCGAAGGCACGCATCGTGGCCCTCTCGAGCGGCAATGTCTACCCGTTCGTGACGGTGGCCTCCGGCGGGTCGGTCGAGAGCGACGGCCTCACGCCGCTGGGGGAGTATCCCAATGCGGCCGTGGCCCGCGAGCGGATTTTCGAGTACTTCTCGCAAAAGAACGGCACGCGCGTGGCCACCATACGCCTCAACTACGCGGTGGATCTGCGTTACGGCGTGCTGGTGGACATTGCCCGGCAGATCTGGGCGGGCAGCCCGCTCGATGTCACCATGGGCCATCTCAACTGCATCTGGCAAGGCGATGCCAACGAGATAATCCTTCGCGCCCTCGACCTGGCCGCTTCACCCGTCTCTCCACTCAACCTGACGGGCCGCATCGTCCGCATCCGCGATCTTGCCGAGAAACTCGGCGTCATGCTGGGCAAGCAGCCCCAGATTGTCGGCCGGGAAGCGCCGACGGCCCTGCTCAGCAATCCTTCACGAATGGAGGAGAAGCTTGGCCCGCCCGCCACGTCGCTCGATACGATGCTGCGCTGGACGGCCGACTGGATCCAGCAAGGGGGCCGCCTGCTTGACAAGCCCACCCACTTCGAGGTGCGCGACGGCAAGTACTAGGGGCCTACAGGCAATATCTAACGATAGTCAGATCTTTTCGCGCAGCGACAGGCTCTTCTCGTCCGGGAAGTCCTTCGGCACGGGGTAGGTCACGGGCCGGTTGGCCAGCCACTCCAGGGCTCGAATCAGAATGGTCTGCACGCCCGCACAGCGCATGCTCGGGGGCTGCTCGTCACCCTTCCAGACGTGGCCGAAAGTTGAATTGTAAACACGTCCTTTGCCGTAGGTGATCACCCACTCGATCGGCCAGTTCAGCTTGGTCTTGGGATCGAACGCGTACGAAAGCACTTCCATGTTCTTGGCCGGCCCGCGCGCGTAGAAGTAGACCTCCAGGCCAGGAGTCTTCCAGCGCCGGGGCAGGTCTTTGTGGATGGGATGATCGCCGCGCCGCGTGAGCACCGCGTCGATGCGCGCGCCGTGGCCGGTGTTCTGCCCTTCTCCGACGGGAATCTGCACCACCGAGCCATCCTTGTCGTCGATCGACAGGGCCACGCCCTGGTTCTTGTTGCGCCAGCCCAGGCCGATGATGTCGTTGTAGGCGGGCCAGTTCGCGAACGCATTGTTCGCCGAGTGCAGGATGAAGACGCCGCCCCCATCCTTCACGTATTTCTCGAACGATTCCTGGACCGGCTTGGGCCACGACGGGCCGCCGCGGATGTCGTTGGTGTTCTGGATGACCACGTCATAGTCGGCGAAGCGGGGCCGCCAGTCGTCCCAGCCCGGCGCGTTGGCCGTCGCGGGCGTCGTGGTCACGGAGACATCGAAGCGGCCCGTCGGTTCCAGGATGCGCTTGACCAGCTCGGTGGTCTTCTTCCAGTCGTGGTTGCTGTAACCATCCACGATGAGGACCTTGATCTTCTTCTCCGGTGCTTCGGAGAACGTGGCAGCCAGGTTGAGCACCAGGCCCATGATCAGCACCACGATGGCGGCAAGCAGCGTTCTCATGTCGTCACCTTCCTGTGAATTGGGCAGGCCCCCTGAAGATAGCGACTGGCAACGCACCTGCCAAGTGTGCAGGTGACAGACAAACCTGACACGTATATTTGCTTCGCCCGGCGCAAGATAGAAGTAGAACACACCGTAATCCAAGTGTGCGACTCGTGGATCGGCGACGGGCCGTCGTGGCGCGACCCCTTGCACACTCCTTACGTCATCAACTTCGGTGCTGGACCCATGGCGGA
>JBFWSD010000437.1:0-6056 GCA_050248575.1 Gemmataceae bacterium | reverse complement strand
GGGCACGCTGTCGCACGTTGGCCCCGATCGTGTCGACAAACCTGCCCACGATGAGACCCAGCCCGGGACTTTTCTCGACTTTCATCTCGTCAAGCTGCTGGGCAAGGGCGCCTTCGGCCAGGTCTTCCTCGCGCGCCAGGATCGGCTCGCGCATCGGCTGGTCGTCTTGAAGATCGGCAGCAAGCTCTTCAGCGAATCGCAGGCGCTGGCCAAGCTCCAGCACACCAACATCGTGCCGATCTATGCGCTCTACCAGGCCGGTGCCATGCAGGCGGTGTGCATGCCCTATCTTGGCGCGACGACGCTGGCGGATGTCCTCGAGAGGCTGCGCGCGGAAACGCTCTTGCCCACCGCGGGCCGATTCCTTACCGGCACGCTCGGGAGCTCGTCGTCGAGTTGCTCCCCGTTCAAGCAACGGCTCGAACAGGCTTCGCATGTCGAGGCGGTCCTGGAAATCGTTGCCCGCCTGGCGAACGGGCTGGCCTACGCGCACGCACGCGGCATCGTTCATCGCGATCTCAAGCCGGCCAACATTCTGCTCAGCGACGAGGCGGAGCCCATGCTCCTCGATTTTAGCCTGTCGCAAGACCTCAAGAACGCAAGCCTTGCCGATGCGCTCATCGGCGGCACGCTGCCCTACATGGCCCCGGAGCAACTCGACGCCTTCTGCAACAAGTCGCACGCGACCGATGCCCGCAGCGACATTTACTCACTTGGGATCATCCTTTATCAGCTCCTCACGGGCCGCTTTCCCTTCCGCATCCCGCAAGCACCGATCAAGTATCTTTCTGCCGATCTGTTCGCCGATCGACGGGGAACGCCGCCGCGCCTGCGCGAACTCAACCCATCGATCTCGCCGGCCGTCGAAGCCATCGTGCGCCACTGCCTGGAAGCGGACCCGGAGCGACGCTACCAGTCCGCTGCCGAACTGGAGACGGACTTGCGCTGCCAGCTCGAGAATCGTCCCTTACGGCATGCCCAGGAGCCGTCGGTCAAGGAACGAACGCAGAAGTGGTTGCGGCGACATCCGCGCCTGGCCTCGAACACGTCGATCGCCCTCGTGGGCGGCGCCATGATCCTGGTCATGCTTGGCCTGTACCTGGCGCGTGGTCGACACCTCGAACGCTTGCAAGTTGCCGAGGAGGCTGCCCAGCTGCTCGAGGACGTGCGACTCATGCAGTGCCTGAGCATGCAGCAACGCCGGACCGAGCCAGCAGCCAGAGCGTCCCTTGTTGACCGGGCCGTTCGGCTCGTGGCCCATCCTTACCTGGGCGACAAGGAAAGAGGGCAGATCCAGCAGAACACGGGTGACCTGTTGTTGACGGCCGCCCGCCTGGAGCTGGATTCGCCGCGCTCTCACAAGGCCGACGTCGAGGCAGCCCTGTGTCTCAATCAAACCGCAGAACGACTCTACGGCGCGCAGGTTCCCGCCGTCTTGTGGCAGCAGCGTGTCCATCTCTTGCATGGCCTGGGTCACGACGCGGAAGCGCGGGCAGCGTCCGCCAGAGCCCAGCCGCTCGCAACGACGGCGCGTGACCTTGGTCTGCAGGCGACCGAGTTTGCCCTGCAGGGCAAGCATCAGGCGGCCAGTCAACTCCTCGAGCGGGCTACCCGCCTCGAACCGCGAAACTTCCGCGCCTGGTTCGATCTCGGCATCTGCTACGAACAGATGGGGCGTGCTGCCGCGGCCAGCGCTTGCTTCAACGCCTGCATCGCGCTCGCTCCCGATTTTGGCCCGCTCTACTTCCGACGTGGCCTGAGCTTTCTGAGGCAACAGCAGCACGATCTGGCACTCGCCGATTTCGAGCTGTCGCTGCGCCTGTCCGGGCAGTTCGCGGACGAGTTGTCGCGGGAACTGCAGGCAGAGGTTCGGCTCCACCGCGCCCTGGCATTGCTTGGCCTCAATCGGAGCGAAGCTGCCCTGGAAGAAATCGAGCGGGCACTCGAAGCGCCGCGCTGTCCCACGCGAGCGCATTTCATCAAGGCACGAATCCTGGAACAGCTGGGTGAGCATGCGCTGGCTGCCCGCGCCCAGGCGCGCGGCCTGTCTCTGACGCCCGCCGATGAAATGAGCTGGCTCGCCAGGGGCAACCTGCTGGTTGTCAGCGATCCACAAAAAGCCATGCACGATTTTGATCAGGCCTTGCGGCTGAATCCTGCTTGCCGGACAGCCTTGCAAAACAAGGCCCATGTGCTTGCCGAGCGACTGGGAAGACTCGAAGAAGCCATCGCTGTTCTTGATCGACTTATCGAACTGGAGCCGCAGGGCGAAGTGCTGGGAGGCCGTGGCGTCTTGCTGGCGCGGCTAGGGCAGCGCGAGCCAGCCTTGCGTGATGCACGCGCTTGCTTGCGGGCCGAGTCCAGCCCGCGAGCTCTTTACCAGGCAGCCTGCATCTACGCTCTCACGTCCAGGGAACGCGCCGAAGATGCCGAGCAGGCCATGGTGCTGCTGGCGGCTGCTCTGGCTCAGGGGTATGGGCAGGAATTGTTCGAGCGAGATGAGGACCTGGCACCGATCCGGGCACATGCCGGTTTTGCCCGCTTGCGTCCGCGACCGCCCGCTGCCGCCGCGCCCTAGCCGCCGTCTTCCACATCCAGAGTCTCCGCCAGTTTCTTGCGGAACCCTTGCAACACGCGTTCCACGGTGCGCTTGGAGCGATTCACCTGGGCGGCGATTTCGGCGACCTCGTGCCCCTGGATGCGCAGGGTAACGATTTCACCTTCGATGGGCTTGAGGCCGTCGAGTGTCTCGACGATGGCCAGCTCGAGAAGCTGGGAGGCAGTGCGATCGGTGCCTTCGGGGATGCGCTCGAGCAGCTCGCCGCCAACGGTACGCCGGCTATCGCGTTTGGCTGCCTGGGAATAGACCGCCTTGGCGCGGATCTTGTTGAGGGCGATGACCAGGAACAGCCCCCACAGTTCGCCCCCCGTGGGCACGTCGTAGTACTTGAGCCCCATGCCGCGAAAGAAACTGGCGAACACCGATTGCACGATGTCCTCGGCCTCGAAGCGGCGTTTGAGGGCGTGCGAGGTCTTGGCTTCCACCAGCTTGCCAAGCCGCTGCGCGTAGCGGTAGTAGAGCTCGGTGGCCGCCTGCTGATCCCCGTTGAGGACGTGCTTGAACAGGGAACTGTCCGAGCGAGCAGCGTTGTCGGCACGTGATTCGTGTCTGCTCACTTGTGGCCCCGGAAAAATCGCCAGCCAACGTGGCGGATCTTGGCCCGCGCTTCGACTTTCCCTGATGACGAGTCCCTTCCAGTATAGGGCATTTTCGGATGGCGGACTCGCCAGGAGGCTCGCATGCTCGTTTACTGCCCTGGGTGTCGGCATCCGCGCATCGTTCCCGAACGCTTCCTGGGCAACCAGCTGCGCTGCGATCTTTGTCGTGTTCCGTTCGTCGTGCAGGCCATGCGCGACGCGGCGGGCCTGGCTGCTGACCCGTCGAGGTTGCGGACGCGCGTTCAATGCCAGTCCGTGCCAGCCGAGTCCCCCGTCGAGGCACGCCCCAACGCCTCGTCACGGCGGCAGCACCGCCGCGAGCCCTGGTGCTACGCGTTCCTGTCCGCGCTGTCCTGGACGATGGGGCTGGCCGCGCCGCAACTGATCATCCTGTGGATCGTGGTGCAAGTTAGCTCGACTCCAGAGCCGCCTGACGCCCGCGAAGTGCTGGCACTGGCCGCCAGCGGGGTGCTTGGACTGCTGGCCGTTCTGGCCGGTGCGGCGCTTCTGGGGCTGGCTCTGGACGTCGGGCGATCGCTGCGGCAAATTCGCCGTCGTCTGCGCCATCACTAAACTAAATACTGGCGGACGCCGGCCCCCGATTCGACTCTCCAGATTGGCAGCCCAGGCTTCCTGGGAATGGCTGCTGGACTCGCAACCACTGGGAGTCGAGTGCAGATGTTACCTGATCCACTCGGTGAGGACGTTCTCGTCGTACATGCCTGCGGCTATGTCGCGGTTGTGCGGCGGCTGACCAGCGGCCCTTACCTGCGCTCGGAGCAGGGCAGTAGTCCTCTCAGCGTCTGTCCCGGATGCGGTGCCGTGATTCAGCAGGGCACGCTCGAACAGGAGTGGCACGTACAGTGTAAATCGCCTTCCGGACCTTCGAATGGCCACGGTTAGCGTGCCGGGATATGAGATCGTCAGCTCCATCGAGGAGGGTCTTTACAAGGCCCGCCAGACCAGCCTCGGTCGGTTCGTGCTCTTGCGCGTCTATAGCAACCTCTCCTCCCAGGACAGGAGTCTTGCCAGCGACATTCAGGCTGCTTCCCGATTGAATCACCCAGGGATCTTGCGTGTTATCGACGGCGGGCAGGCAGGCAACGACTACTTCATTGCCACCGAAATAGTGGAAGGCGTCACTCTCCAGCGTGTGCTCGAGTTGCGCGGCCCGCTCCCTGTATTGCTGGCCTGCACATGCGCCTACCAGGTCTGCCGGGCCATCGAGCAGGCACACGCCGACGGGCTGGTGCATCGCCACCTCCGGCTCGCCAATCTGCTCCTGACCGCAGACATGCACGGCAGCCCGCTGGGCGAGCAAAATCTACCTCCCTTCGATACCTGGATCGCCATTGGCTTTGCAGTGAAATTGTCTCAGCTCGGACAAGGGCCGCGCACCTTCCCGGTTCCTGGCGCCGAGGTGATGCCGGCGGGCATCAACCCGGAGTATCTTGCGCCGGAACAGCTTGCGCCCACGTGGGCAGCGGATCCCCGCGCGGATCTTTATGGTCTGGGCTGTTGCCTCTACCAGCTTCTGTGTGGCCGCTTGCCCTTCAGCGCCGGCACCGCCAAGGAAACGCTGGACAAGGTACGCTGGCTGCCGCCGCGTCCAGCCAACTTGATTCGTTCGGAAGTGCCCGTCAAGCTCGCCGAGTTGATCCGCAAGCTGATGGCCAAGAATCCAGCCGAGCGATTTCAAAGTGCGGCGGATACGGCCCGCGCGCTTGCCGAATTTGCTCACGTGGAAGTGAGGACGCCGCACCTGCCGACGGAGTTGCCGGCCGATGTTGCCGTGCCTGCCGCCAAGTCTGGGGAGGAGAGCAACACGCCCTGGGCACTGCGTTCAATAGGTCGTGTGACCCTGGGTCGGCCCACGCTGCACGGGGCCGCCCGCCCATCCCAGCCAGCTTCGGAGCCGCAACCTTCAGCGCCGGCATCTCAGCCTGTCAAGGCGGAAGCGAACACGCCGGAGACCCCGCCTGTAACCCGACCCGGGCGCGAAACGTTTCATGGTGTGCGCAAGCCGCTCGATGCGAGCGCCCGGGAAGAGCTGCGTGCCCGCCTGACGCGGCGGCGGGATGGCGAGTTGTCGAGCGGTTCCAAGCCCGAGATCACGTTGCCGCCCCACGCTGGTCCGGTCGTGCCCTCGCGCGAGACCCACCACGACACTTCCCGATCGAGCATCGACGATACGGTCTCCACCCCTGCTCCTGCCGTTCCCGCGTCACCACCTTCGCGCCTCGACAAGTTGCGGGCGGCGCTGGCCGACCAGATCGAGCGCAATGATTGCCTGGGAGCACAGCTCACGGTGACCGAGATTCTTGCCCAGGAGCTCGACGAGGCCGCGCTCGGCGCCCGCCAGTTCCTTGAAGACGTGGTCGGTGAGTGGGGCCGCTTCGACAAGCATACCGACGCCGTCAACTGTGTTGCCTTCACACCCGACGGGCGATCGTTTGTCAGCGGCGGGCAGGACAAGACGGTGCGCATCTGGGACCTGACAACGGGCAAGCAACGCCATGTTGTCGCCGTCGAGCAGCCCGTGCTCTCGGTTTCGACGACCACGGACGGCCGCCAGGTGGCGGGGGGCGTCACGGGCGGGTTCATTCACGTCTGGGACCTCGAAAATGGCAAAGAAGCGCGGCGTTTTCGCAGCTACGACGGCGACGTGCTCTGGGTCGCCACGGCTCCCGTCGGCACCTTGCTGGTGGCAGGGAATCGCCGCTCGAGCGCGATCATCTGGGACATGGCCACGGGCCGCGGTGTTCGTGCCCTGGCCGGACATTCCGCCGAGGTTTCTTGTGCCGTCTGGTCCGTCACCGCACGCTGGCTGTTGACCT
>JBFWSD010000436.1:0-6060 GCA_050248575.1 Gemmataceae bacterium | reverse complement strand
TCCTTCCAGCCCGCTCCAGGCTCCGCCGCGCTCGCTGGCGTGGCCGCAGGTTCAGGACTGAATCGCGGCGCGGGGGGCGTCGGCTTCTGCTGGATGGCTCCCGTCGATTCCACGTCCGGAAGAGTGCTCGCCTTCGGGATCTGGATGACCGTGGTGCAGCGGCGACACTTGGTGGAACGGCCCCCCACTTCATCGGGCACCCTGTAGATCTGTCCGCAGCTCGGGCAGTTGAAGGAAATGGGCATCGATGGCTCCTGGCAATCGGGCTGTACTATGAGGCTTGTTCGTGGCCCGCACAAGCTATTCCCTGTCTGGCCCGTCGTGGTTTCACGGCGACGGACATTCAAAAATTGAACCGCATCAGCTCCTCCAGGCCCTGGATCACCCGGGCTTGCGGCACGCGCAGGCGGACGATCGTGTCGTTGCCCCTTGCTTCAACCTGGATGGCATCGACGAGGTCGCCCCATTGCTCGCGAAGTTCGTCGACGCGGAGGCCCAACCTGGCCAGGTCGCGCAGATCCTCGGCCGCCTTGCCCTCGGTGCAATGGATGGTGGCAATGATGTCGACGTGTTCGCCCAGCCGCAACTGCACGTCGGCCAGCGCGAGCTTGTCGGCTATCTTCTGAAACTGCTGGGCGTCGGCCGGGCCCTGGTTGAAGGGGGCGTCCTCGAGGTCGACCAGGACGGTCATCGACGCCGAGGTGTCCATCTCTTGCAGCGCTTTCCTGAAGTTGGTCGAGAGCTTCGGCTCGCCCTGGCGAGTGAGCACGTGTTTCACGAGTCCCACGTTGCCTTGAAGCACCACGTATCTCTCGGGCAGACAAAAACACAGTTCGGCGGCGGGCATGCCCAGCCGCGGCGGGCCGACGTAACGATACAGCGTGACCTCGCCCACTTGCTCCTGCGTGGTACGGCCAATGCGCAAGTTTTTCTTGGCTTCCTCCAGCGTGACCGGGGCGTGCAGTTCCAGGACGGCCAGGAACTCATCGCTGTCGAAGTTGCCCGCCACCAGGGCACAGCGCAACTTCTGCCGCGCCGCATCGGTGCGCAGCTCGGAAACGTCTTTCTGCAATTTCTGGTAGATCGGGCTGGCGAGCAACTGCTCGACGTTGACGACGGCCACGATCTTGCAATCATCGGGCAGATAGCGATGGCCCGTGGCCAGACCCACACTGTCACCGAAGAGCCAGCGCGCCAGCAAGACGCTGGGCAAGACGAAGAACAGCAACAGCGCACCCAGCGTCACCGGCACCAAAACGCCCGGCGCGACCGCACGCAGCTTGTGAATCAGCGGGCCGGCATCATCCGTCGCCTTGGTCGGCGTCGGCGCGGCCTCGCCCCCGAACGCCGCGGGCGTCGCGGGCGCTTGCTGGATGCCATGCTCGACGGGCGGCGCCTGGGCCGCAACGCTCACTTCCGGGACCTGCATTTCTGCTGCACACTGGCGGCAACGCGTCGTCCGCCCGGCGACCTGATCCGGCACCTGGTAGGGCTGTCCGCAGGCAGGGCAGTTGAACGCAATCGCCATCAGCGTTTCCCTTCGATGGCCTGGATGGCCTTCAGCAGCAGGTCTTGCTTGGCGGCGAAGTTGAACGTCGCATCCTGCCCGCTGGCCTCGATCTTGAGGGCGTCGATCAGCTCGGTGACCTCCTTGGGCATCTGGCCCGCGGTCTTGCCGAGCGTGAGCAGCCCCTTGGTGAGATCGCGAAGTTCCTCGGCCGTCTTGGCGTCGTTGCAGTGGATGATGGTGAGCAAGTTCACGTCGTCGCCGATCTTCGCCTCGGTGATGGTGTAGTCGATTTTCTCGGCCATGGCGCGGTAGGGCTTGAGCATGGGATCGTCGGGGATCTTGGCCCCCTTGATGACGGCGACCATGGACAGTGACGATGTCAGGTCCATTTGCTTGAGTGCCGCCTGCAGCGCGTCGGAAAGCTCGGGCTTCTTGCCGCGCTTGAGGATGGACTTGATCTTCTCGGCCTTGCCCTGAACCACGAGGTTGGCCTCGGGCACGCAGAAGGCGTTGCTCATTTCCAGGACGGCCTTGTCGTTGCCGCCGCCGATGCGGTTGCCCACGTGCTTGAAGTAGTCGCGGGCATCGGGGTAGCGGTAGAGAGTGACTTCACCGACTTTTTCCTCGGTGTATTCCTTGGCCTTGAAGGTCTTCTTGAGCTCGTCGATGCTGGCCGGGCTCTTGAGCTCGAGAATGAAGTAGGGCGTGTTGTCCTCGAGGTCGCCCGCCACCAGCATCCGTTCGACCTTCGTCAACATCGCACTTTCTTCACTGAGCTGCTTGTCCATGTGGGGCTGCTTCTTGCGCAGCTCCTTGAAGAGCGAGCTGTCCAGCACCTGGGATAACCGCAACGAGGCAATGACCTTGCAGTTGTCGGGCAGATACTTTTCACCCGGGCCAAGGCTGACGCCCCCGAACAGCCAGGTGGCCACGAGATACGCGGGCAGCAAGACGACCACCAGCACAACGGCGGCGCCTGCCGCCACGATCAACTTGCGACGGCCCCCACTGTGGCGGAGTTTGCTCACGGGAGGCGTGGAAGCTTCACTGGCGGCGGGTGCCGCGAGTCCGGCAGGCGCGGCCGCGGGGGCCGGCTGGATCGCCGACGCCGCTGGCGGCTGGGCCGGTCGCAGCGCACTCGCCCTGGGTATCTGCATGGTGGCAGCGCACTTGCGGCACTTGGTCGAACGCCCCGCCGCCTCGTCCGGCACCTTGTAGGCTTGTCGGCACGAAGGGCAGTTGAAGGAGATGGGCATGGCGAAACTCCTCGAGGCGGCGCGCAGGGTGAGCGTTTTACTATACGTAGTAGGCACCCTGGCCCGCAACCATTTCAACCAATTCGCCGAAACCCGGACGGGCCGAAAGCCGCTGGCCGCCCCGGCGAATCACCATGGGGAGGAGGTCTTTCATGACTACGGAACCGGTCTCCAGGCCAGTGCGTTGGCCCCTCTGGTTAGCCGGAGGGCTGTTCGTTTACAGCGTCATCTGCCTCTCCCAGCTGCCCGGCGTGCAGGCACAAAGGGACGGGCTGCCCCGCCTGACCTGTGCCGAGCTCGTGCAGCAGAACGGCCCGGGATCACACGCCTACATAGCCCTGACCGATGCGAAGCTGGCCAGCGATCACGGCGTGATTCGCCGCGATCCGCTGTCGCCGGGCGGCATGGACATGTACGTGCCAATCTATCCGGCGGCCCTGGGCAAAGAGCCGCCCGCCGCGGACATGCGCCTGATTCTCGACATCAACGACGATCGCGAACGGGACAGGCTGACAGCGAACCCGGAGCCGGGCGAGATCATCGCCAGCGTCCGCCGCGCCGGCCCGGAGCTCGACGCCTGGGCGAAACAACGTCTCGAACGCAGTTATCCCGGGCTGCCCGTCGATCAATGCTGGCTGGTCATCGTCGGGCTGCACGAGCCCTCGGCAAGGAAGTCCGCCAACCTGTATCAGCATGGAGTTTCCGCCCTGGTGCTGGCGGGCGTGATGGTGCTAGGCTGGTGGATGTGGCAAGCACGGAGGCGTGCTACCGCCAGTGCGCCCTGACGTGCTTGAAGCTGTAATCGACGACCAATCAGACTGACACACCAGACACGTACCATTCCTCTGCCCGGCGCAGAATCAGGATAAAGTGCACGCGTGCGCGATCCGTGAACCCGATAGGTGCAAGCGGGCGGTCCAGCGTCGGCTGCAAGAGTGCTCCACGGGCTCACCCCTTGCACACTTCAATAGTGACGATTTTCACCATAACTTCCGATCCTGCAGTGGCCTGGAGCGAATCGGAAATGGTCGTCTGTGTGCAAGCAAAGTGTGCAAGCGGTAATTGAAGTGCCACACCAGATTCTGTTTTGTCAGCAACTTTGGAGATAGTGCAGTGCCAGCAATGACTTGCCGCGATCGGATGGGTGCCCCCCGTTCAATGCTGCTGGGATCCTCACGCGACGGGCAACTGCTTGCCCCGTTCCGCCAGCAGCTTGACGAGACGATCCGCCGACAGCCGCGGTTCGTCGAGGAGGAGGCTGCCCATCTCGGTGAGGACGAAGTCGGAGAGATCTTCGCCCGTCCAGCCTTCATCGACCAGGCGCTGGCCGACTTGCTCCAGGCACTTGTCGCGGAGATGAGTGATCTGCCGCGAAATGGTCCCTTCGTGGACGCCCAGCAGCTGGGCCACTTCACGCTGGCTCTGGCGGTAGCGCATGCGCAGCCCGAGCAAGATGAGGTCGTTGTCGCCCAGCTGGCCCAGCCAGTCGCGGGCAGCCAGGCAGAACGATTCGTGCCAGTGCCCGTTGCCGCCGCCGTTCGTCGCCGCGGGCAACTCGTTGTCTTCGGGCAGCGCATGCACGCCCGAACGCTGCCGCAACTGCGAGATGTGCGCGTTCTGGAAGACCCGGATCAGCCAGGGCACCAGGGGCCGCTGCCCGTCATATCGCGCCAGGATCGGCAAGCTCTTCGGCGAGTCGCTGACCAGCAGCTGGCTCCAGAACTCGGTGACGGCGGCGTCCTGACGCTCCTCGTCCCCCGGGTAGAGCCGGGCCGCTCGAGCACGCAAGGCGTCGATCAGCAACACATCGCTGCGGCTGGCCCGCGAGGCGAACAGGTAGTCCCAGGCGGCCCGGTCGCCGTCGAGGCAGGCACATGCCACGAACCAGTCGAGTGGATAGAGATTCTCGAGATAGCTGTCCCAGGTGATCGGCGTCTCCGCCTTGGCCTGGTGCAGCGCGAAGGTGCGTTCCAGGTGGGCCGTCAGCTTGTCGCCCGCCACCTGCACCGCGGGCAACTGCACGCGGCAGAAATGGAACAGCAGCTCGTGCTCGTTCTTGCGTCCCGTTGCTTTGCCGTTTTCCTTGCTCATGGCCGTGGACCTCGCTGTGCCACGGTCGAACCTCCGACCGCTACCTTACTCAGCGGAAGCTGGGCAATTCGCGGACAGAAGATTCGGATTTTTCTGGCGGGGCAGATTTCTTTGACGCAACTCCTGTTGTGCCAATTACTTCTGCGGCACGAACACGATCACCTCGATGCGCGGTGCAGGCAGGGCCGGTTTCTCTTCCACCGGCGACGGGTCGCTCCCCAGTCCCAGCGGGATCACCCGCCGCGACCAGGAGAACCAGCCCATTTTCTGGACACTGTGCTGGCTGGTCAGGTACTCGGTCACGGCCTCGGCCTGTTTCTGCGTCAGCGCGCGGGCCAGGTCGCCATCGCGGCTGTCTCCCGCGAACGAGGCCACCACCACTTCCGAGCCATCATGCTTGAGTCCGTTGACCCACGGGGCGATCGCGTCCAGCCTGGTCTTGCCCTGGCTGGTCAAGACAGCGTGCCCGGGCTCGAACAGATCGCCCTCCGTGAACCAGCGCCGATTACGGGCACAGTCGGGCCGCACCAGTTCCTTGAAGGCGTCGCGCACGTAGCCGCGCACGATCGGCAGCGCCTTGATGGCGTCGCTGTTCTGACGCAACGACTTGACCGCACGCTGTCCATCATCGAAGAGCTGCACCATGCGGTCGTAAGCTTCGGGCTCCTTGAGAAGCTTGCCGATGGAGCCTTGCCCGTCGCGGATATCGCGGAGGGCCACGTTGGCTTCGGCCACGGTCCGCCCCACGCCGGTGAGCACATCCGACACATCCATGCTAGGCCGCGAGGCAATCATGGTGCCGTCGGCGACCGGGTCACCTTCATCGGAGCCGGGATGAATCTCGACGACGCGGCCCCCCACCATGCCTTCGGCCACGATCTGGGCGCTGGCATCGCCGCGGATCAGGTGCCTGACCTTGGCATCGAGGCGGAAGGTAAGCAAGATGTCGCCCGACGGCGTGGCGGGCAGCTCGACGGTTTCGACTTCGCCCGCTTCGCGGCCCAGGACACGCACGCGCGTGCCGGGCTCCACGCCGCGGATCTGGCGGAAGCCTGCCTTCAAATGAAACGTGTCGCTCCACAGCCACTGCCGGCTGCCGATGACAAACACGCCGACGACCAGCAAGCCAAAGGCGATCAGCATGGTCATGCCAAGAAGGGCGGCCTGGAATCTCGTCAAGGATCTTGTCATGGCAATTCCACT
>JBFWSD010000435.1:0-6066 GCA_050248575.1 Gemmataceae bacterium | reverse complement strand
GTCATCCACCTGTTTGCAGACCTCGGCGATCCGCTGCTGTAGGTCGCTCGTCGCCTTTTGGGCGGCGATAATCGACTTTTCCCGCTCAAGCTGAAGGTCCTCGACCACCTCCTCAAAGGCCGAGTCAGGGATGATGCCGTCGTTGTTGACAGGCAGCTCGCCGGCGTCGATTTCCCCGCGCTCGGCCGCTTCAAGCTTTCGCGTCGCGTCGTCGTACTCCCAAATGGTCTCATCCCCCTCGAACCATTCCTCGATCCGCCTCAGCTCCACCGTGTCGATCCTGGAGTAGACCGGCCCGGACTCCTCGAACGCCTCCGACCACGCGCGGTCGCTTTCCCCGATGGCGTCCCCCAGTTGCTCCACGGCGTTGGTTACCTCCTGTCGATCTACGAGCTGGAAGTCCTCGGCAAGCTGGCCCTTTAGTTCCATGAGCCTCTGGCGGGCTGCCACCAAGGGGACGATGCTTTCGATCATGCTCTTGCCGTAGTAACGAATCGAGTCCCGCTCGATCTCGTCGACGAAACGGCTGACCAGTTTCAGGGACTCGGGGTCGCGCACGATGATGCCAGCTTCCCAGTTCCTCGCGCTCTCCTCCGAGTAGTTCGCCGATCCGACGTAGCCCACGGTGTCGGTGATGATAATCTTTGCGTGGTTCGAGAAGCAGAAGCTGATGCTTGCGAGCGGGCCGAACTCTTCGGGAGCGAGCTTCTCCATGTAGAGCTGGATGTCCGCGGCAGCCTTCTCCTTGATGTATTTCGCCTTCTGCGAGCTGCCCCAGTATTTATCCAGGCGGCCGGGGATGTCGGCGATGAGCCGAAGAGGGGCCTCCAGACCCCGCAAAGCGCTGAGCAGCTTGTCCTGCTTCTGCGAGATATTGAACGTCACCACCTCTACCCAGGAGGCGGTGGGGAACGCCTCCACGACCTCCTGGTATCCGCTCTCGTCTTTGGTCAGCACCAGTTCGCCAGTGACGCCCGGTATGGTAAACCGCATGATTCAGTTCCTGCCGGTATGGAATTCCGGGATGGAGCCGCGAGGTCAGACTTTCAGCGCCGCGACCTTCTCCTCCATTCCAGCCCGGATGCACGCCTTCGACTCGGCCGCGGTGAGCCGTAACATCGGGATCGTCGGCCGCTTGAGCATGATCCACTTCGCTAGCCTGTGAGCCCCGTCGAGTACGAACGTCTTCCCGTTCACCTCGGCCAAAATGACAGGGGGAATGTTATCGGCTACTTTAGCGATGTGGTCGAAGCCATAGAAGGCCGGCAGCACCCCCGGCCCCACGATGAATCGGTTAGGGCCGTTGGCACCCTCCTTCCAGCCCGCGAGCGGCATGTCCTCCACTTCGCGCGGGCTCTCCTTCAGAATCTTGATGGCATCGCGCACCGAGTGATAAAGCCGCGTTTGGGTAATCTCAGGCCACTCGATCTCGTTGCTCATCGGCATGATAACCTCCGGTCTGCTTTTGGGAGTCCGGCTCTCGGCCGGAATCAACGCCACACCCTCGCGGCCAAATCGGTCAGGTAGGATTGGATGCCATCGATCAGCGCCTGCCAGTCTTCGTCCTCGTAGCGGATTTCTTCTCCGACAGCACCGTCGTTCAGGTCGCCAACAAATTCCTGGTTTCGCCGGCCGCCGTTGTGTTTGTAGCAGTTCCCGAGCAGCCTCGCCCGGTTTGCCTCGGTGAAGCCGTTCAACGTGGCTAGGTCGGTCCCGATCAGCCGTTCAAGCACCTTCCACAGGTGTTGCCGTAGCGTGGGGATGCGGGCATTGGCTACCTCGGGGATCGCGGCGGTGGCCTCGCGGAACAGGACGACGAGCGCATAGGCGATCACGTGTTCCAGCAAGCGAAACGAGTTGGCCGTGAAGTGATGACAAGAGAGGCGGTCGGCGTGCAGGCCGTTCTTGAGATCGCCGATGGGCCGCTCGGGCACATCGCCGCGCTTGACGTAGAAGCCGTGATAGATGCCGTGCGGATGTCCCGACATGTTGGTGACGCAGAAGCGGCGATTGACGCCGTGCCGGTTGATCTCGATCTTGGCAAGGATGCGGCGTGGCCGCGACCAGCCTCCCGCCTGGTAGTCGTCGAGCGTCTCGAAACGTTGCACGTGTTCTTCGCGCTCACCGAAGAGCGCGTAGTAGAGTTCGAGGTCGGCGAGCGCGGCGGCCGTCCGCTCCTTGAGCACGTCGTTTGTGCCGTAGCCGAAGCAGTAGAGCAGGCCTTCGGCCTCGCAGAATTCATAGATGTCGGGAATGGCGAAGCCGGTGTCGCCGCGCACCAAGATGGTCAGGTTCGGCCAGGCGGCGCGAAGCTTGTGGATGATCAGCTTCAGGGTATCGACGGTGCCGCAACTGGCGTGCACAGTGCCCGGCCGCAGCCAGGCCGCGAGCGGGAAGCCGCTGTCGCCGTCGAAGGCGAGCAGCGGGAAATACTGGTGCTGATCGAAGTAGCCGTGAAAGCCGGCCAGCAGTTGTTGCCCGTGCGTCGGATCGTCGGTGGCGTCGAGATCGATGATCACATGCGCGGGCGGCTGGCTGCGCGTGCGGATGAACCAGTCGACCAGCAGTTCGTTGAGGATCTTGATGCGTGCCGTCTGCGCCGCCCGCATGTCGAGCAGTGCCGGCCGCATCGTCAGCGGCAACTCCGCGTCGCGGCGCGTGTAGGCGTTTTGATGTCGTATCAGGGTGGAGCGACTGGCCAGCGGCCGACCCTCGTCGGGCGGTGAACCGACCAGCGTTTGAAACAACGAATCGCTGCGCAGCGCCTGGGCATCGTTGGCATCGGGATAACCGGCCAGGATCTGAAAGACCTGCTGCGTGAGAATGGCTTCTTGACTGTGCTTGACGAACGCTTGGGCCCGCGGGTCTGGCAAGCGACGGGCCACCTCAGCGACGAGACCGAGCTGGCGTTCAAAGTCGCGCAGCGGCAACAGCCCGGCATCGGAGACGACCTTGCCCCCCTTCGAGGTCGCGGTCACCTGTTGCTTGCCGAGCTTCCAGAAGGTAAGTTGCTGAGGACATCCTGTATCCATGATCCTTGAGCCTCCGTTCATCCGAAGTTTGCTTTCAGCTGCAACTTGGATGAATTGCGAGGCTCTTTGTTCCAAAATCGGTGCGCTATCCAGGCTAGACCAACCCGCTCGTCGTCGGTGAGGTGGGCCAGCGACTGCTTCTCGATGATGCCCGCAATGATCCCGGAGACACGAAGTGGCCCATCTTGGCACACGAACCGATGCCAGTTTCCTCCCCCACCCTTGTTCCATCCATCACTGCCGATGGGTAACATTACTCGGTGAGACAACACGATGACCAAGGATAGTTGTCGCCGATCACCGGATCTTGCACGCGCACCCTAGCGAGCGATTCTACGGCATCCACCCGAAGTAGGAGCCGGATGCGGTAATGCTGCACGTCCGGATCTGTCCGGGGGGGCCGCCCGCGAGGGCGGTCCCTACCGGAACCGGATGAACCGAGAAACTGCCCTTGACCGCCGGTTGGCTTCGTCGTATGAGCCGGAACACTCTAGATAAGACTGCATCCCAGACGCTGCTTGCAAACCAGTAGACGCGGCTTACAAACCAGTGGCTACAGCGACAAGACGACAAGACTACGTATCGCAAAACCTCGACAAGGGAGTGTCGAATGCTACGAAAGATGTCATTTCTTCTGATCTCTTGCTGTGTAAGCTTCAGTAGTGCTAGCAGAGGTAGAGGTGGACCCCTTGAATCGCAGCCTATCGTGAAGGAATCATCCCCTGCGCGAACCGTGTTTGCTATTGCGGATGACGGTAGTCCAATCCTGCTCCCCATTGATTGCAACGGAAGATCCTACAACTTCATCTTAGATACCGGGTCGGCTTCCACTTACTTCGACCGCTCACTGTTGCAAGGGCCGGCACGTGAGACGCGACACGTCGAGACTAGCACCGGTGCCTGTACTGTCGACTTATACGATTCTCCCACCGCGTATATTGGCCATCGAAAGTTGAGCTGTGCAACTCGGGTATATGGATCGGATTTCAGCATGGCTCGAAAAATTTCAGGGCTTGAAATACGGGGCGCTGTTGGAATGGATTTCCTCCGGCATCATATCATTCAACTTGACGTCTCTGCGGGAATGGCCTCTATTCTTGACGGTTCGATTGCGGATCCGGCTAGTCTCGGAATGGCAATCCCCATTGACCCGACTGCCGATGGACCTAGCGTAGCAGTGTGTCTGCCAGGCCAGCATGAAGCCGAAAGATTTTTGATTGACACGGGGTCGACCAATGTCGCGCAAATGACCCCCGCCCTGCTTTCTGTGCTTCAAGTCGATGGGACGGGGCGAAAAGTAGGTGATACCCTGTCTGCCGGTTTGTCGCAAATAAAGGCGAACGAAAAATGGATGGTTGTTGACCTGGCAATCGGCGGAGCGAAGGAGAGTCGCATATTGGTTACAAAATCTCCGGTGAATTCATTGGGGATCGGTTTTTTCACTCGGTATTGCGTGACGTTTGATTTTCCAAATAGTATGATGTATATAAAACGACGCTCACACGATCCACTTCCGTTCGATCTAGATGTAAGCGGTTTGCATCTATTGCGAACCGAAGGCAAGACGATCGTACATTCAATCGATAGTGGAAGTGCAGCCGATCGAGCAGGCGTCCTTCCAGGCGACATTCTCACCGGACTCGATGGGGTTAGCATTACCTGCGTTTCAATGCATAGATTGAGGCATCGCTTCTGCCAACAAGGTGCCAGGATTGATTTGCAAATCACGCGAGGTCAGCGGAACCTCGAATGCACAATAACCCTTAGCAGGCCCTTAGCAGGCCCTTAGCAGGCTTTAGCGATGCAATGCCAGGTACCCGTCCATTCTGGCGAGATCGTGAAGGAGTGCGCAGGCGGCAGCGGGCCGCGGCAAGACGTGCGGCAGGCGGAGATGACGGACGAGCTATGGTGAATTATGGGTTTCGCATGGGCGCTGAGCAGGCGACAGCGGTTAGCCGGTGTCGGTGGCCAGTCCGCTCTCGATCTCCTGCCATTGGCGGCGAAACAGGCTGATCCCGTCGGTCAGCCAGCGCCGGACTTCCGCGAGCACACTTCGCAGGTCGAAGGTCTCGAGGTTGACGCGTAGTGATTCGAGCACGCTGACGATGACGCTGCGGCGGCGCGCCCCGGCCGCTGTCTTGCTGGTCCGCCCCGTTTTTCGGTCCTGAGCCGGGCCGCGCAGCATGCGCTCGACGCCGTTGTTGGTGGGTTCGACATCATCGGGATGCAGCACGAAGGTGAACAGCTCATGCACGGCCGCCAGCTGAATCAGTTCGTTGACCAGGTTGCCGAAGGCACCTTCGTGCGGCGACAGCTCGCCAGCGGTCGCCGGCCAGTAGGGAGCGCACAGGCCGCGGAGGCGTTCTTCGAGTTCGAGCACGCGTTGTTGCCGGCCGGGTTCACCGAGGCGCTTGTCCGTGGCGGCACGCTTGGCGTCGTAATACAGTTGCAGCAGCTGGTCGAGAAAGCGTTGGTACTTCCGCTTGCGCGGATAGAGCAAGGCCAGACGGATGACCTTGCGCAACAGATGGGCCCAGCACTTCTGCCCCGCGCGGAAGCGTTGGTGATAGACGGCGGCGTTGTCGCTGACGCCGATGCCCTGGAAGACATCGGGGGGCAGGATCTTGTCCAGCGTGGCGTCGTCTTTGCGGCAGCCAAACAGGAAGACGCGCAGGCCTTTGGCGGCCAAGGCCCAGAGCGAACAGGTCTGATCGCCGATCTTCCAGCCCGTCTCGTCGAGAGCGACCACGGCGGCATGGGCCAGCAAGGCGCACAGGGCCTCGAACTCTTGTTCCCAGTGCCGCGCCAGTTGCCGCAGCAAGGCGTCGGCCTGCGACTTGTCCAGCGGCAAGCCGCAGAAGAAAGCCAGCAAATCGCAGGCTTTTTCCAGGGAAACGCCGATGATGTACACGAGGAACGCCAGGATGACGAGGATCTCGACGCCGTACTCGCAGCGGGCGGTGACGCCGGGGATGCGTGGCTCCTTGCCGTCGGGGCCGGCGAAGATGTGATAGCCGATCCTCACCGCCTGGCC
>JBFWSD010000434.1:0-6072 GCA_050248575.1 Gemmataceae bacterium | reverse complement strand
CGCTTCTGGTATTCCTTCTTCGGGATGGGCAAACCAAACCAGCGCTGGAAAGTGGGATAGAGCTCCTGGCGATGCACCGGGCCGATATTGCCGCAGCCCGTCCCTTCGGGGTTGCCGAACAGCGTGCCGCTGCCGTGCGCCGACGCGAGGTGCCCGGGCACGCCCGCCAGCTGGTAGACCTGCTCGATCCGTTTCCAGGCCGGATCGCGTTCGCGATCCCAGGCAAACTCGTGCGAGTAGACCAGTCGGCGCGGGGCCGCTGCCGCCACCACCACCCAGGGAAAGAAACCATCGCGAAACGCATGTTGCAAGCGACGCGTGCGGTCCCAGTGTCCGCCCTGCCCGTAGGGAAAGGCCAGCTCGGCCTCATCCGGATTGGCGGGCAAGGGATGTACGGTCTCCGGTTCTGGGCCGCCATAGTTGAACGGGGCCACCGCCGTGATCCGCTCGTCGAGCGCGGCCGCCTGTGCGGCCACATCGCCCCCCGCCGCCACGGCCCCCAGCAACAGGATCTGGTTCCGATCAATGTCGTCGCGGGCAAGCAAGACATCGACGCAGCGGATCGTGTCCCAGACCATCCAGCCGGCGAGCGATTCACCGGCAAGCTCGAGCTGAGCGGCCGAGTTGGCCCGGCCGTAATAATCTTGCCGCCGCAGCGCGAACTTGCCCGCGAAGTCCTTCTCGGTCTTGAAGGGATGCTGGCGGCGCTCGCCATGGCCAAGCACGTCGGGCACCAGCACGGCACAGCCCAGGCGGGCCCAGGTCATTCCCATGTCTTGCAGCTCGGCCTGCGACTTGGGCTGATGGAAACCATGCACGATGACGATGCCGGGCATCTTGCCCCCGGCAGGCTTCGCTGGCAGATAAAGGTTCGCAGTGACCAGCAGCCCGGGCCGACTCTCGAACACGAGATTCTGTACGATGAAACCTTCCCCCTCCAGCTTGCGTGTGACACGCACCTTCGGATCGGCACGTTCCTTGGGGAAAGGGCCGAGCGCCTTCCGCAAGGCAGCGATGCGGTCCTTGCGAAACTTCTCCCAGTCGGCGCGTGTCTGCACCATGGCCCAGTCCTGGCGCATGCGTGCGTGGGCTGCTGCGATGCGCGACTGCTGTTGCTTGCTTAGCAGGTCGGGCAAGCTCCCCGCGTCGGCGGCGGGCACGACGCGTGCATCGAGAGCGCGAAGCTTGACCGCCACTGAATTGTCGTCTTGTTGCCCGTGTGCCGCTGCCAGGGCAAGGAAGAGCGCAAGCGTGATGAAGATTCTCATGAAGAATGCTCCTGGAGTGAACCGCCCTGTAGGTATTGCCCGGCGCGGCGGCTCGCTTAAGAATAAAATGGCGTGCAGGCGGGCTCAAGCGGCCCGCGGGGAAAGCTGGTTTTGGCAGGAGGAAAAGCAATGCGTGCCCGCTGGAACAACAAGCTGCTGGCCGAGAGCGAGCAAACCGTGGTGGTCGAGGGCAACCACTACTTTCCGCCCGATGCCCTGGTCAAGGATCACTTCAAGCCCAGCCCGACTCACACCCATTGCGGCTGGAAGGGGCAGGCCAGTTACTATCACGTCGTCGTCGACGGGCAGGAGAACAAGGACGCCGCCTGGTATTATCCCGAACCGCTGCCCGCCGCGAAGAACATCAAGGGTTACGTCGCCTTCTGGAAAGGCGTGACGGTGGAAGAAAGCTGATTCTCGGATTTTCGCGTGACGGCCCGCGTTGCTCCGTGCCAGTAGGGAGGTACAACCTACCTCTTTCTTCAATGGAATGGAGAACGTCATGAAAGGATTCGTTGCCGCTCTTGGCCTGATCGTTTTGAGTGCCAGTCAAGTTTCTGCGTGCGGGCCGACGCCAGGCAGCCTGGTTCCGCACATTCCGGGCGTGCGCACGCTGGTCAAAGGGGCCGTGTTCACCTGCCACCGTATCGATTTTGCCGACGACCTCTTGCACGCGGGCATCCCTGGCGGCCGATTCGTGCAAGCCCCCATGCGGCTGGCCGCCTATCCGGTCTTCACAAGTTACGTATTCGTGCGCGACAGCCGCGAACGGCTCATGAGCTGGCGGCGCCCCTTCGGCACGGCCCTCAACGGGGCGGAAACACGGCCCGAACCGGCACTGGCTGAGTGAGCCAACCGACGCAACAAGGCGAGCGGCGATTTGACGCGCCGCTCGCCCTCTTATCGCACGTAGGCGGCGATCTTGGCCAGGAAGTCGGCGTTCGACTTGTACTCGCCCAGCTTCTTCACCAACGATTCCATCGCCGACACCGAGTTCAGCGATACCAGGCTGCGCCGCAGCAGCGTTACGCCCTTGAGCACCTCGGGGTCGAGAATGCGTTCTTCCTTGCGCGTGCCCGACTGGCTGATGTCGATGGCCGGGTAGATGCGGCGGTCGGCCAGCTTGCGGTCGAGGACCAGTTCCATGTTGCCCGTGCCCTTGAACTCCTGGAAGATCACCTCGTCCATGCGTGAGCCCGTGTCGATGAGGGCTGTCCCCATCACCGTCAGCGAGCCCCCTTCTTCGAAGACGCGGGCCGTGCCAAACAGCCGCTTCGGCACTTCCAGGGCACGGATGTCGACCCCGCCCGACATGGTGCGGCCGCTGTTCCCCACATTCTTGTTGTAGGCCCGCGCCAGCCGCGTCAGACTGTCGAGCAAGACAAACGCTTGCCCGCCGCGCTCCGCGATCCGCTTGGCGCGTTCCACCACCAGCTCGGCCAGCCGCACGTGGTTCGACGAATCCTGATCGGAGCTGCTCGCCACTACTTCGCCCTTGATGTTGCGGCGCATGTCGGTCACTTCTTCGGGCCGCTCGTCGATCAGCAGCATGAAGATGCTCATCTCCGGGTGGTTGCGGGCCACGGCCTGGGCGATGTGCTGCAACAGGATCGTCTTGCCGGTGCGCGGCGGGGCCACGATCAGCCCGCGCTGCCCTTTGCCGATCGGCGTCAACATGTCCATCACGCGCGTGGTCAGCCGGTCGCCGTCGGTCTCCAGGTGAATCTGTTCGTGCGGATCGATGGGCGTGAGCGCGTCGAAATTGCGGCGCTTGATTTCCTCGGGGGGCTGCTTCTCGATGGCCTCGACCCGGAGCAAGCGCGGGCCGACCCCCTTCTTGCCGTTCGCGGCCGGGCCGGAGATCAGCCAGCCCTCGCGCAGGTTGTGTTTCTGGATGAGGTTGGTGCCCACATAGGCGTCGCCGGGCTGCGGGATGTAAAAACGCTCGGCGTTGCGCAGGAAGCCGTAGCCCTTGGGGTGCATCTCGAGGACGCCCTCGGTCGGGGCTTCGAGAGCCGTTTCCTGCCCCTCGGTCGGCTGTTGTTCTTCGGCGTACGGATCGACGTCGTAGGGGGCGGGCCGACGCGGCGCGTGCATGTGCTGCTGCTGTCCCCCACTCTGGCCGCCCCGGCCTTTTCTACGTCGACGTCGACGGCCGCCACCCTGGCCCTGACCGCCGCCTTGCCCTTGGCCGCCGCCCTGAGCATGGCCGCCGCCTTGACCATGACCACCGCCCTGTCCGTGGCCCCTCCCGCCCTGGCCACGTCCCTGGCCCTGACCTTGGCCGTGCCCCTGATGCTGGCCACCTCCCTGTTTCTTGCCGGGAGGGCCCTTGCCCTGGCGCTGGGAAAAGTTGCCTGGCTTCCGTCCGCCGGAGCGGCCGTTCGATTGGTTTCTGGACAAGTTTGGACCTTTCACGAAAGTTTCCGCGCACGCGGCGCGCCGGGCAGGAGAAACATCGTTCACCACGCCAGGATGGCGCTCGAACGGTTCTCCCCCGAAAGAGTCAAGGGGGCGTGGGAGCGGTTCAGACCTTGCGGTGCTGCGTGACGGCCTCGTAGGTGCCGTCGGGCAGAGGGACTAACTCATAGTCGCCGAAGAGATGCGGCGCGTCCTTCTGCATGATGCGGAGCACCTGGACTGCCAGCTTGCGGATCTCCACCTCGGCGTGCCGGTTGCCCCGCATTTCGATGAAATGGCGGAGGGCGCGGGCATTGGCCGTGACGAAGATCTTGGTCTCGGTAGCGTTGGGCAACACGCTCCGCGCGGCCTGGCGGGCCAGCTTGCGACGCAGGGTCTTTTCCGGTTCCTCCTTGAAGGTATCCTGGAGTTTGTCGGCCAGCTGCACGTAAGCCTGATGGGCGTGCTGGACCGCCTCCAGCCAGATGCGATGCAATTCCGGGTCCGCAGCGATGCAATCGGGTTCGACGTACTCGGCCACCGATTCGTCGACGTAGCGCTGGCTGAGCTGACTGTAGCCCATGCCCGCGCGATGGCGGACCAGCTCATGGGTCAGGGTCCGGCTCACTCCGGTGAAGATCAGATTCCAGACCGCGTGTTCCAGCACCGAGCCGTGGCCGACCTCGAGGAGGTGCTGGATGTAGACCTTGTTGCCGCCGGGGCGCGGGCGGGCAAATGACATGTAGCACACTCGGCCCGCGACTTCAACCAGTTCTTCGGCCGCCACCTCCGTATCCGATTCCCAGGCCACTCCGTGATCTGTCAGGAACCGGTCCAGCTGCTCGTCCGTAACCGTTTGCTTGCCAACGAGATAGACCTCCGGGTCGCGAAGGATCTTGATGTTGTCGGCTTCCAGCACCGGCGAGGAGGTCCGTTCCTGAGTCATCACTGGCGTTTCCCTACCTGTTTGGCTGAGCACGCAAAACAGCAATCCGTTTTAGGTTACGTCACCCGCCTGGGGGCTGATCGCAAGTCCCTGACTGCGGGGGGGCCGGTGGCCGAGATGCCGCCGGAAGGTCTGAGGATGTTATCTTACGAAATTCTGGAAGCCAGGACAATAAAATACCGCCCACCCGCATCGTAGGAGTTGAAGCGAGACCAAGACGCTTCGATGGTTCCAATCAAGCCCCCACCCGGGGGGGAAGAGGGATGCGGTTATCCCTTCGGGGGTTGAATGGAACGATCGCCGGTTTGGGTGCACAGTGTCTTGGTCCTCGTGGCCATGGTGCTGTCAGGACCGGCTTAGACTTTGAGGTTGGCAGCGTCCTCGAGGTCGGCCGGTCCCTCTTTTTACACACCACAAGACGCGACGCTTTCGAGCGTCGCGTTTTTGTTGCGCTCGCGATCTGCCGTTCGTGGCACTCGCCTCCCGAGGTTCGAGCTCCGCTTGGCGTTGAAAGAAGCGCTCCGAGACGGACCAAACACAGGCGCTGCATTCCTCGCTTGCGCAATGGAGGCCTATTTCTGATCTCTCTTAGCCGTTGCAGAATCTTGATTTGCATCAAAACACCTTCCCCGAAAAACAAAAAGTGCGCAAACAAACGCCTCAAGTCACGCTCGTCAAACGACTTTCGCATCTGGTTGTGACACCGAGCGACCTTGGTTGACAGATCATTCGACACCACCCGTCGATTTTCCCATAATGCTACGCCGGGCCGAGGCAAAGTACGTGTCAGGTTTGTCTGTCCGTGAACGGACTGCTTGCACACTTCGCTTGCACACTTCGCTTGCACAGAAAGCCTGTTGTGCCAATCGCCTCAGGTCATTGCCGCTTGGCGATTTAAGGCGAAACTCGCCGAATCGCGAGTGTGCAAGGCCCCAGGCCGTGGCCCGCGTGCTCATGCCGTAACTGGCGACTCCCCTATGACTTTCGTTGCCGACACGAATTCGGCAACGCCCCGCAATGGCACTCACCTCCAGCATGTTTTCGCCTCAATGACGAGATCTTGCAGGTGCCTTGGGTTATCAGACGCCGGAAATGAAGGCCTATTTCTGTCTGCTCTTGGCCATTGCAGGATTTTGCTTTGACACACCACCGCCCGTCGCTGCGCAGCGGGCCAATTTCCCTTAATGCTACGCCGGGCCGGGGAAAAGTACGTGTCAGGCTTGTCTGTCCGTGGGACCACGATCGACCTTCGCGGGCAACGCTGTCTGCCGAACTGTTTTCATTGCTTTCTGACTCGCCACTGTGTAGGTGATGAGAGAACCAGATTTGTTGCGCCCTTTCAGGGCTTTGTCTAAACTCAACGCCCTGTCCCAGGGCGACGCCGAAGGACACTTCCTGCCGGAAGTGTCCTTCGGCTCTGCCCTGGGCTGATTTGTGTCACCCCGTTGGGGTGACACT
>JBFWSD010000433.1:0-6075 GCA_050248575.1 Gemmataceae bacterium | reverse complement strand
TGGCCATCCATGGTCGAGCGCAGGGTTTCTTACGCGCCAAATGGACGGGGCGAATTCACCGGTTGCGCGAGCGCCCTGAACTAAGGCAGGCGCTCCTTCGAACTCGAAGACTCATGGACGAGCATGTGCGCGGTTGTCGCGTGCGGAATTATCGGCGCTGGGAACGCCGGATCGACCTGCCCGATGAGAATGATCGGCATGTGCTGGCGGCCGCGCTCGCCTGCGTGGCCGACTTCATCGTGACATTCAATACCCGAGATTTTCCGGCCGAGACGCTTGCTCGATTTGGCATCGCTGCTGTGACTCCCGACGCATTCGCGGTCGGCTTGCTGCCTACCGGAATCGTCGAGGCTGCCGCACGCGATCAGACTGCCTCTTACCGAAATCCAGCCATCACTGTCGATGAATTCCTGGAGCCCTTGCGCAGAAATAGTCTGCCAGTGCTGGCCGATACGATTCGACGACAGCAGCACTCCGATTGATATGCTACTGACTGTCCAACCTGCGCCAAGCGCGTTCCGCTGCCTGGCCGAAGCGTGTGGCGGGCTGAGCCGCGGCCCATGCTTGCAGTTGCTTGCGGGCCGACTCGTTGCCGATGTGTTCCAGCACCTCGATGGCGCGCAATGCGCGCAAGGCATTGCCCTCCAGTTTGACCTCACTCTTCAGCTTACCCAGCAGGCGTTCCATGCGGCGGCGCGCTTCCACGGCAGGGTTCTGCTCCAGGGCCTTCTCGAGGGCGGGGGCTGCGGCCTCCGCCAGCTTCTCGAGTTCCTGGGAAGCCTGTTCGCGCACCTGAAAGCGATCGTCATCGAGGTCCGTGATCAGCTCCTCGAGCCGCCGGGCATCCACCGGGCGCGCGGGCTGGATGCGTTTCTTGAAGAAGTCCGGGGCTTGCTGCGGGGCGGCGATCAGTGACCAGATTGCTTTCTGCACGACCGGCCCGCCCGCCGCCGCCAGATCGTCCCAGAGGCCATCGAGATCCGCTTGCGTCAGCGGCCTGGCGGCAGAAGTTTGCCCGGGCCGCAGGCTCGACACGTCCCAGAGCAAGATCGTGGTGTCGTAGCTGCCCGAGGCAAGCGTGCGATCGTCCGGCGCGAACGCCAGAGCCCTGACTCCGCTGCGGTGCCCCTTGAACCTGGCCAGTTCGGTGCCGGTGGCCAGGTCATAGACCAGGACTTCCTTGTCGCTGGTACCCACGGCGAGCAGCTTGCCATGATGGGCGAAAGCGATGACCACCGTCGTCTTGGGAACGGTGAAGTGCAGGCGTTCTGTGTCGGCGGCCATCTCCCACAGGGTCATGCGCGTGTGCTGATGATGAAAGGCGAGCAGCTTGCCATCGGGAGAGAACTGAAAATCGGGATCGTCATCACCCTTGGGCCACTGCCGCAATTTTTGGCCCTGCCGCGCATCCCACAGGCAGAGACACATGCCGTCATCGGTCTCTGCCGGCCCTTCCACGAGGCAGGCCAGATACCGCGCCGTGGGCGACAAGGCCACGACGTAGTCGTAGTAGCGATCGAGCTCGAAGGTCTGGCGTTGCTTGTGGGCAGCCAGATCCCAGGTTTGCAGCGGGCTCTTGCGCATGCCGCCGATGGCCAGTGTCCGTCCGTCGCGGGCAAATGCCAGGCAGGTACCCGGCACGGGAATCGCTTGCTTCGGCTTGCCATTGCTCACGTCGAAGAGTTGGCCCGCCTTGTTGTTGCTGCACCAGCCCAGCGTCTTGCCATCGGCTGAAAAGCGATAGTCGACGTAGGTTTCGTGTGTGAGCTGGACAGCGGGGCGCGTCTCCTTGCCGGTCCGCGTGTCCCAGAGCCGCAGAGTCTGATCGTGACCGGTACTGGCCAGGGTGTGTCCGTCCTTCTGGAACGCCAGCGCGTTCACGCCGTGTCGATGCCCATTCAGTACCGGAGTGCGTTCTTGCCCGGTGGCCGTATCCCACAACTGCACCGATCGACTGTTGCTGCTGGCCAGGATCTTGCCGTCGGGCGAAAAGGCCAGGCTCGAAGAAGGGTTGCACGAGTTCCCCAGGTTGTGCAGCAGCTTGCCCGTGGCCACGTCCCAGAGGCAGGTCTTGTGATCGCTGCCCGTGGCGAGCAGCTTGCTGTCGGGCGAGAAGCAGGCACGGTGCACGCGCTCGGCCTGGTCGGGCAGCGCGCGATGTTTCCAGCCCGCCACGTCCCAGAGATGAATCGTGCTGTTCGCCTTGCCGCCGTTGATGGGTTCGACGGCCAGCAACGTACGGCCATCGGGCGAGAATCCCACCTGGAAGACCGGAACATGCAGCAACGTCTGTTGCACCTCTTTGCCAGTGGCCAGGTCGAGCAAGCCGACCTTGTAGCGGCCGTTGGGGCCGTTCGCGGCGACAGCCAAGGTCTTCCCGTCGGGTGCGCAAGCCAGGTCCATGATGTTCCGGATGTGCTCGCCGGCGAAGCACTGCACTTCCTTGCCGCTGGCCACTTCCCACAAGCGTATCGTCTGGTCATAAGCACCCGAGACGAGGAACTTGCTGTCGGCTGAAAAAGCGAGGCCGCGGACCCAGTTGTTGTGGCCCACAAAGGGACCCAGTTCCTTGCCGTTGCGCAGGTCCCAGACGCGCAGGCGGTCGGCGTCGCCCTGGTGGCCGCGGGCAAGCAGCCTGCCATCGGGTGACAGGGCCGTCGAGAAGGCCTGCACCACCAAGCCGCGTTCGATGAAGCCGGTCGCCACATCGAGCCGGCCCAAATAGCCGCCATCGAGCAAGAGCAGTGTCTTGCCATCCTTGCTGAAGTCGAGAAGTTTTATCGAGACAGCAGGGCGAAAACGCACGTTGCCAAGCCGTTGTACGGCCCCTGCCGGGAGCGCTTCCGCGTCGGGCTGCGCTCGCTCGCGAGGTTGCAGATTGGGTGCCGCCGAGGCAAAGGCAAGCGCGAAGCCAGCGAAAACCACGACGCCGAGTCGAAATGCGCGTTTCATGCGAGGCTCCCGAAGGGGAGGAGCCCGGCCCTCGCCAGCGGGAGTGTGAACCGCCGCCGAGGGCCGGAGCAACCAGCCAATCTCGAGAACGACGGGGCGTTACACGCTTACCAGACGGGCGAATAACCGAGCTGCCGCCGCAAGAGGCCGATCTGCCCGGCGTGGACCCCTTCGTGGTGGGCACACCACATCAGCGAATCCAGCTTGGTCTTGGCCAGCGAATGCGGCTTGAGTACGGGCTGGTCCAGCTCGCTCTCGGGCAGATCACGCAGTTCATTGAGCAGCTTGTCGTGCACCTGGTTGAAGAGCGCGCGCAGATCGCACGTGGAGGGATAGAGGGAAGCATCTGCCAGCGGTTCCGACTTGGCTCCAAACAGCTTGAGAAAGTCTTCGGTGATCAGTTCGCTGTCGTCGGGGCGTGCGCCGCGGATCCGTTCCATGCCGAGGCGATACTGGGCCATCACGAGGTGGCCCACCTGCCAGCCGATGTGCGTGAGCCCCGCGGCGGGCTGGCGGAACCAGTCGTCCGGCTTGGTGTGATCGAGCAACCGGATCGTGTAGGTGCGTGCGAAGATGATTTGATTCACAGCGAGCTGCAAGCGCGACATCGGGCGCCTCCTTTCTACCCTCAGGATAGGGAGAGGGCCGTGCACTGTCGCCGACCATCAGGGACTTGTCAGGTGAAAGTCCTGGGTGTGGCTGCCCGGCGCGATCTCGATGCGAGCATTGTTGCCGACGGCGCCAGCGGGCACTTGCTTGATCTCGGCCACGGGCTGCCCGACCGCCTGCGCCGATGCTTCGCTGCTGGTAGGCATCGAGCCGGACAGAACTGCTTCTACCTGGACGATGCGCGGCCCCGGGCTGTTGAAGTCTGCCTGGTAACGCCCGTTGACGATGGCAATACCCACCGGCGTGCCGCTGCCCTCCGCGGGCAAGAAAGTGATCATGCCGCTGGAGATGGGCTGGCCGTCGTAGGTGACCTCGCCCGAAAGCTGACTGCCCGCTTGCCCGCAGCCCGTTGCCAGAATCAACAGCGGAAGTAACAGCGAGACTTGCCGCATCGCGATTTCTCCGGCGCATGGACCAAGGTCGCAAGGACGTCGCTTCAAGGCAAGCTGACGACTTCATCTCCCGCGCGCGTGCCGAGGGCCCGCCAGGTTGACAGATCGACGCTGTCGGTGACGAAGCGGACGGAGCCGTCGGCGAGCGCGATGGAAACTCCGCCGGGATGGCGGCTGCGGGCAGCCGCATGCGCGCCAGCCGCCGAAGCCGTCCACCAGCCGTGGCCGCCCAGGGTGAGGCAAGGTAGCGTGTAAACCGTATCTCCTTGAGTCTGCGGGCACGGGCCGCGCAGCCGATCCGGCGCGGTGGCGTTGGGCGTCAGGCTGGTCGAGAACAGGGCGCCGCCCATGTTGCCGTAGATGGTCTCACCGAGAGCGCCGCCCCAGCTCGTCACGGTGGGCACGACTCCTTCCGAGAGCAGCAAGGTGTTGGACGAACCATCGACGATCTCGCTGAGTCGAACGCCAACTGTGCGCACGCTGGCCGAAGGATCGACGCTCTGCCCGGACAGCACGCCGAAGACGCCGGTTCCCCACGGGCCGGCCGTGGCATCGGTGGAATTGCCATACATGTCCCCCGCGCCGGTGCAGCCCCGATAGTTGCCGCGGAGGAAGCCGTAGCTGGTGGTGGAGAGCTCGTTGCCGCGCGGCCCGGTGTCGCTCGGGCAAAGAAAGACTTGGATGGCCGCATGGCGGGCCGTGCGCAAGCGAGCGTCGTTGCCGATGGGCCCGTTGGAACCAGGATACGAGGTCGCGTAAGCGGGCTCGGGCAGGGTCCAGTACTCGCGATAAACGGCTTCCTGCTCGATGTAGGGCAGCACCAGCTGCGTCCAGGTGTACGTGTCCCAGATATCGTACTTGCGGCCATAAGGCAACTGGCCATTGGCCGTATGGTAGGCGTGACCGGCCAGGGCAAGCTGCTTGAGATTGTTGGTACAGCGTGCCCGGTTGGCAGCTTCGCGCACCTTCTGTACGGCCGGCAGCAAGAGGGCAATCAGGATGCCGATGATGGCAATCACCACGAGCAATTCAATGAGTGTGAAAGCCCGGCGGAAACGCTTGATGTGGGGCATGGCGGCACCTCGCGGACGGGAAGAACGCATTGGAGATGACCATGGGAGGTTAACCGTATCGAAGTGCCCGGACCATGAGAACGGGCGTAATTCTTTTGAGATCCTTGGCGCTAGCGTTTCCCGGGTAGTCGGGCGGGGCCGGTCCTCAGCCATCACCTCGGCGCGCTATCACCATGTTAACGCTGAGGTGTGACAGCATGCTAACTTCCCGCCGCACAACGGCTTGTGCGTCGTAGAATGAGCCAAAACAGTCCTTTCACTGAGAAAATCATTCTTCGGGCAGCTCCGCGGCAAAGATCGTTCCATAGGAATCGTGCAGGTTCTTGCCGTTGTTGCCGCCGCTGTAGGCCATGCCGTAGAGGCGATTGCCGATGGCGGTGAGGTTGTCGCGCGGGTGAGCGCCCGTGCGGTTGCCCGCTTCCGCATCGAAGGAGGCAAGCTGCTGGTATTCGGCGATGCGCGTGCCCTCGGTGTCGAGGCGAAAGCGGAAGATCGTGCCGGTGTTGTTGGCCCCGCCGTTATCGGTGGTGCCGTAGTACCAATCGCCGTGGCGGAGGAGGGTTCCGTAGGGGTTCTTGCCGTCGGGGCCCTTGTCGAGCTTGCCGCCGAAGTGCCAGAGGACGTGGGTCCTGCTCTTCGCGGGATCATCGACGTGGGTGGTGACGAAGGCGACACCGCCATCGTGTTCGCCTCCGTTGCAGGTAAGCCCATAGACACTGGTGCCGACCAGGACGAGGTTGCCGTGAAAGGGCGTGGCGCCGTCGGCCTGTTCCTTGCCCGCAAAGTCGTGCAAGACCTGCATGGGATTGTCGAGGCCCGGGCTGGTGTCATAGCGATAGACCACGCCGAAGCCGTGCTTGCCTCCCTTGCGCGTCATACCCAGCAAGATGTCATTCTTCCCAGCTTGATAGACAACAGGCCGCCCGTGCGGTTCGTTGCCCAGCGGAGCGTCTTTGTCGGGTTTGGGCCAGGTGAACAGCGGCGCGGAG
>JBFWSD010000432.1:0-6085 GCA_050248575.1 Gemmataceae bacterium | reverse complement strand
GCTGAAACTCGTCAGGGCCCAGGGGCTGCGCGAAGGTAGCCCCCATAACATAGGTCCCATTTTCCTGTTCCAGGGCCGTGACGATCCGCACCTGCCGCGTGAAGGCGGGCTGCGCGCCGCCGCGGATCGACAGGCTCACGCACTTGCCAACCTCCACGGGCACGCCGATATGCAAGTGTACCGCGTGCTGATTTACCTCGAGCACGCGCACCAGGAGAGAATCGTCGCAATCGGGATCGTACAGTCGGCCTTGCAGGCCAGCCTGCGGCGTCTCCGTCGGGCTGTCGCCCTGATCGAAGATCGTGTTGAGATGGACCTGGGAATCGGGTTCTTCCGGCCGGGCGGCCAGCTGGATCATGCTCGAGTCTGCGGACACGTTCCGCGAACGTCCAAGCAGCAGCAGTTGCCGGTTGAGGACAGCGGCCCGCTCGCCCGCCGTATGGATCTGCTGCAACATCTCGACAGCCGAGTCGTTCGCCGACAACATCTCGGCCAACATCTCGCTGTAGCCGTTGATCACGGTCAAGAGGTCGTTGACTTCCTGGGCCACATCCGGGGCCAGCCGCCGCAGCAAGTCGCTGTCGCTGTCCTGCTTTGGCAGTGTGAAGGGCAAAGGGGTCGGCGCAGACGGTCGCATGTTGACTCCTTGCAAGCGAATCTTTGCAGGAGGGTCCAGGCGAAAGTAAAGGCGAAATTCCAGCAACCCTACTCTGTATCAAGAACGAATGGGAGGAATGAAAAGCTTTGATGGATTTAAAGAAAGCATCGGGAAGAGAGCGGCGACGCTGCGTATTTGTGGGCCAGGGCGGCAGCATCACCGAAGCGGCCCTACCACGCCAGCGTCGCACGTTCACTGGTGCGTCAGGGGCCGAGAAACGGCTCACGAGCCGGAAACATGATTGCCAGGAAGATCAGCAGCACGCCTAGAAGCAAGATGCCGAAGGCCAGGGCCATGCCAATTCCGAAATCGTGAAGCCGGATGCCGATCACGAGAGATAACAGGGCCATCACCGTTACGATCGAAACGAAGGGAAGCCAGTTGTCCCACACGTTGTCGATCACGCTGTAGCCGAGCGCCAGGAAAAGCACTAGCCCGAGCAAAAACCAGCGCTGGAGTGTTCCGCCCCCGCTCGGGGTAGCGGGTCTTGGTGGACCGGGTGCGAACTCGAACGATTCTTCGTGTGGCATGGGTTTCGTTCTTGCACTGGTCCTGGTCCAGGGGGCTGACCTCGTCCGCTCACCTTAACTGGTCGCTGGCCACTGCCTAATCCAACCAGCTGTAAGGATACTGCGGGTCGTCCATGGTCATGGCCTGTTTGGTCAGTGCCAGAGGGCGGTTGGTGTCAACCATGACGGCCAGTTCGTCGGTGCGGGTGACGTCCTTGCTGGCAACGATCGTGCCCGGGTGCGGGCCGTGCGGGATGCCGCGCGGATGGATGGTGAACGACGATTCCTCCACGCCGCGGCGGCTACCGAAGCGGCCCCGCACGTAGTACAGCACCTCGTCGGCCTGCACGTTCGAGTGGGCGTAGGGGACCTTGATGGCCTCGGGGTGCGTGTCGAGCAGGCGCGGCGCGAAGGTGCAGATCACGAAGCCCGGGCAATCGAAGGTCAGATGCACGGGGGGCGGCAGGTGTACGGTGCCCGTGAGCGGTTCGAAATCGTCGGCGTTGAAGGTGAACGGGTACATCATGCCGTCCCAGCCCACCACGTCGAAGGGATGGCTGGCCAGCGTGTAGCGGGTGAGCTGCGTCTCGTTCTTGATGACGACCGTGGTCTCTTCGTCCTTGTCGACGATGTTGGGCTCGGTAGGGCCGTGGAAGTCGCGGTCGTAGTAGGGGGCCCCCAGGCGGAACTGGCCGTCGGGGTTCACGTAGTGTTTGGGAAAATTGACGCCACCCGTGGCCTCGATGACCAGCAAGCTGGGCTGCGCGCCCGCATCGAACTCCATGCGGTAGGTGGTGGCCCGCGGGATGATCACGTAGTCGCAGGGCTTGAAGGGCAGCTTGCCGAACATGGTGTGCAGGGTGCCCTTGCCGTGATGGACGAAGATGACCTCGTCGGCGGCGGCATTGCGGAAGAGCTCGGCCTGCCGCTGTGCGGGCACGCAGCGCGACAGGATGACGTCGCTGTTGGCGAGCATGGGGACACGGCCCAGGATGGGGTCCCCCGCCGGTTTCATGGGGCCAGTCTTCAGGTGATGATGGCGGAGGACCTCTTCCGGGACCGTGTCGATGGGCATGCTGCCCGCGGCTTCCACCTTTTTCACGCGGGTGGGGGGCCGCAGATGATAGGCGATGGAATAGGCGCGGCTGAAGCCGACGGTGCTCACCACTTCTTCGTAGTGGATGCCTTCCTTCTTGAAGCCGGGCTCGGCCCGGTGCGCGATGTGGCGCTTGCGTGGCACCGATCCCACGCAACGATAGCAAGGCGGCATGCAGCACCTCCCAGTCATTCAAGTCGTCGCAGCTCCCCACTAGGAGACGACGAAGCAGCCCGGTCCTGACGCGCTGGCGTCGAGGGTGAACTCGACGATGGCCCGCTCGTCGGTCGAGCGTTTGGTCACTTCCACGTCGACGCTGCCCGTGGTGCAAGCGGCGGGCGGCACCAGGGCCAGCACCAGACATTCCTCTTTCTCAATGTGAACCCAGTCGTTCTCGGCGATGGGCGTCTGCCGCGCCGGGTCCACTCGCAGTGTATTCTGTCCGTCCATCGAGTACAGGGCCGCTTGCCAGTCGGTGCCCGTCCCCGAAAGCTCGAAAGCGTAGTCGTCCGGTCCCGAGCCGACGATGAAAAACGCCGTGTTGAGGCAGCCCGGGTAGACGCGCAGGGCCCGGGCCACGTGCCGCTCGACCGGGGCGGCACCGATGAAGACGTTCAGATTGCCCGCCCAGTGCGGATTGGTGTGGCCACACAGCTCGAACAGGTCGAAGGGCAACGTGCCCGGCTGTTTCTTGGCCTCGCGCTGTGGCTGCTTGCGCGGGCGCTGGTCCTCGGCGCCGAGGGCCGTCAACAACTGTCGCGGCGCGATCCGATCGGGCGGGCCCAGCGGTGCTGGCGCGGGCCGCAACGCTTCCGTTCTCAGGATGTGTGTCTGCCCGGGGCGCATGGCCGGGACGGGCAGCAACGCCAGGGGCTGCCAGTCAACGAAGGCTCCCAAGGGGGCCGCCGAGATCACGGCTTCCGCCGGTCTCGTGGTCTCGTCACCAATGTTTTCGATTTCGATCTCGATGTGGACCAGCCCGGGCGCGCGGTCGGCGAAGACGATGCTGGTGCGTTCGACGTGCAGAGTGGGCAGCTTGCCCGTGATGCCAGCCCGCTGCAAGAGAGCCGTCATGACCCATCCTCCGATGACATGAAAGGGAGCAAGTGAAGGATCGGCTTCTCCACTTTATCAGGATTGGCCCGCTTCACCAACTCCGGAAGTGTGCCGCCAATTGATTCTACGCGGGACGTCGAGTGGTCCGCTGCCTTGCGTTTGATTTCCGGGCAGCCTCGTGGTATATGTACTGACGTACATTAATCGAGGTGCTGTATGACCGACGACCCGTTGCGCGGGCGGGGCTCCAGCTTCAACCCGCCCAATCGCTTCGACCGCCTGCACTATGAGCCCGACCCGGAAGCGGTCGACCCGGACGAGGAAGCGGCCCCCACCACGCTGGTGCTGCGCGACGCCTCGCGTTCGCTCATCAGTTACAACGACAGCCCGGACATTGGCTTCGATGCGGCCATCAATCCGTATCGGGGCTGCGAGCATGGCTGCATCTATTGTTACGCCCGGCCCTATCACGAGTTTCTTGGCTTCTCGGCCGGTCTCGATTTCGAGACGAAGATCCTGGCCAAGCCGGACGCGGCCGCGCTGTTGCGTGCCGAGCTGAACAAGAAGTCGTGGCGGCCCCAGGTGCTGGCCATCTCCGGGGTGACCGATTGCTATCAGCCCATCGAACGGCACCTGAAGCTGACCAGGCAATGTCTGGAAGTGCTGACCGAGTTTCGCAATCCGGTGGCGATCATCACCAAGAATCGGCTGGTGACGCGCGACATCGACTTGCTTGGCGAGCTGGCCCGGCATGGTGCGGCCATCGTATATCTATCGCTGACCACGCTCGACGCGGAGCTGGCCCGCGTGATGGAGCCGCGTGCCTCGGCCCCTGCGAGCAGGCTGGCCGCCATCGAGGAACTGACCGCTGCCGGCATTCCCGTGGGCGTGATGACCGCGCCGGTCATACCCGGGCTGAACGATCACGAGTTGCCCGCGCTCGTGGCGGCGGCGGCCAAGGCCGGCGCCCGGCATGCAGGCTACACCATCCTGCGCTTGCCCCACAGCGTTGTGGATCTCTTCGAGCGCTGGCTGACGCAGCATTTTCCCGACCGCAAGGAACGGGTGCTCGGCCGGATCCGCGATTTGCGTGAGGGAAAGCTGAACGAGGCCGAGTTCGGCAGGCGCATGCGCGGCACCGGCCCGCTCGCGGAGATGATCCGCAAGATGTTCGAGCTGGCCTGCAAACAGGCGGGGATCCAGAACGGGCGGCCCGTGCTGTCAACGGAGGCATTTCGCCGGCCCGGCGCCCAGCCCTTGCTGTTCGATCTTTGATGGCATTGCAATCAAAGAACAACTCGGGCAGCTCGGTGCGCCACGATGAAGCGAACCCCGGCGACGCCTGAGGTGTCTCTATCGAGAAGGTCTCGAGGTGTTACGGCGGCACTCCACCCTGGTATGGTGGCGGTCCGGGTTCGACTCCCGGCGTGACCTCTGCCCGCAAGCGAGGAAGCCCATGGAAGTTCAGTCGCTCGATGGCCGCAAGATCTTCGTCATCCGCCAGTTCCTCACGGCGGAGGAATGTCGTCACTTCATCGACATGGGCGAGCGGCTCGGTTTCAGCGATGCGCCGGTGACCACAGCCCTCGGGCCAGTCATGCGCAAGGACTATCGCGACAACGCCCGTGTCATGCTCGATGATGCTGCACTGGCCCAGACCTGGTACGAGCGGGCTCGCGACCTGCTGGTGGACGACTGGATGGGCTGGCAGCCCTGCGGTCTCAACGAGCGTTTTCGTTTCTACCGCTACGATGTCGGGCAGCGCTTCGAACGCCACACCGACGGCTACTTCGAGAGGCCGACGGGCGAGCGCAGCCAGTTCACTTTCATGGTCTATCTCAACGACGGTTTCACCGGTGGCGAGACCGCTTTCTATCAGGGCCGGCACAAGCTCCTGGTCACGCCGGAAGCGGGCACGGCCCTGGTGTTCCAGCATCGCGCCATCCACGAGGGCTGCCCCGTCGAGGCGGGCCGCAAATACGTCCTCCGCACCGACGTCATGTATCACCAGTGACGTCGCTCGCCGCGCTCCGCGCATTTGCTATGTTGAAAGAAGCGTAGCAAGACCTCGATGGATCCCAGCCAGAAAGAGGGCGCGATGGCTCTGGATGCCTATTCCCCCTGTCCGTGCGGCAGCGGCAAGAAGTTCAAATGGTGCTGCCAGCCGATCCATGCCCAGATCGAGAAGGCGTTTCGCCAGGAAAACGAAGGGCAGCACGAGGTGGCCTTGCGTCTCCTCGATGAAGTCATCGCCGAGCACCCTACCAACCCGGAACCGCTGGGCCGCAAGGCGCAGGTGCTATTCCAGAACGATCGCGTGGAAGATGCCGAGCAGGTCCTGGAGAAGGCGTTTGCCATCAATCCGAACTACGCGTTCGGCCACCTGCTGCGCGGCATGTTCCGCCAGCAAGAGGGGGAGCTGGAAGGCGCGTTGAGCCTGTTTCGCAAGGCTGCCGATCTTTACGATCCCGAGGCGCGGGACATCCTGGGGCAGGTCTATACCTGGATTGCGGAATGCGAGTTCCGGCTGAACCGGCCCGTGGCCTCGCACGCGGCCGTGAAGTTGGCCATTCATTGCGATCCGGCCAATACCGATCTGCGCAAGGCCACCGAAGAGATGTATGGCGAGGGCTCGGTCTTGCCCGCGTCGGCGCGGAAGGATTACCAATTTCAGTCGCCCGCGGCGTCGCTCGATCCGCAGCGGCGGGCGGGCTGGGATCGCATCTTGCAGGGTGAACTTGCCAAGCTGACCGACGCGGCGCGCGT